>JAHJRE010000050.1 GCA_018831055.1 Bacteroidota bacterium | reverse complement strand
TTCCGACATCACTCTGAAGCTCATATCTTCAAACTCATTCAGGACGAAAACATCCCGTTGATCGGCGGGCATGAGATTCAGTGCTTCCTCCACTTTTTCCCAGATCAATTCTTTAAACAGTTCCTCATCGGGCCCGGGCCCGAAGTCGGGAATGATCTCATCCAGCATCAGAGGAGTATCATCATCGCCGGTAGCGGCAGGGTTGATGAAATCTGTTTCCTGCCGGTAATACTTCTTCCTGAAATAATCTGCGATTTTGTTCCTGGCAACGGCAAAAAGCCAGGAGGCAGTGCTCTCATAGGATCGGATCTGGTCGTAGCCATCCACGAGCTGAAAAAACACATCCTGGAGGATATCCTCGGCATCCGCTTCGCTTCCGGTATTTCTGATGATGAAGCCCAGAAGGCGTTCCCGCGTCTCCCCGATGATGTTTTCTATGCTCAAGGTTGTTGTTGCCATAACATATCCTGACTACCTCTTTTTGCTGTAGTCGGATAAGCCGGGAAATTATTGTAAAAAAAACAAGTTTTTCAGGGAATCCTTTCGATGCTTCCCAGTCCGGTCTGCCGGCTGGTGACTTCAGGGTTGCCGCGATACCTGACCTTTCCTATCCCGGAGGCTTCGATCTCCAGTTTCACCTTTGCATTCACAGTACATTCGCCGACGCCTCTTGACTGAACCCTGACGTTTTCCGCCTCAAGTTGTCCTGCATCCACCTTTCCGGTACCTGATATTTCGACATCGTGCTTCACGGATTTACCGCGAACCTGGATCTCCCCTACTCCCTTGAGGGTTGTGATCACGGTTTCGGCTTCAACATCAACCATCAGGCCCCCGACACCGCTGTTTACAAGGTGTATGGTATCGGCCTTGATCATTTGCGGGGTGCTCATTCGTCCAACACCCGCCATGCGGATGGAATTCAGTTGTTTCAGCGTGATATGGATATCCAACCTGGGAAAAGAGATCAACCAAACAGGTATGGTATCGTAAAAAGAAATCTCCAGTTCGTCGTTTCTCACTTCCGCTCGGATGCGGCCTGATAAATCCTGGTTGGATTCGACCCGGATGGAATGTTCATCGCCCTGATGGACGAACACGTTGCCAATACCCCGGAGAAAGATGCCGTGAAACTCCGGAAGTTGCTTTTTTTCCTGAAACATAGAAGGATAATTAAATTATTAAATAACTATTGAGAATGATCAAAATCAGGTTACAGGTTGCAGGTTACAGGTTGCAACCTGAAACCTGCAACCTGTAACCTGCAACCTTTTGTTATCTTTCCCGTTACACATAAATTATTAACGTGTATTTGTTTGTCAAAAATAACGTGAAAGTTGATCAATTTTAGCTGATTTGTATTATTTTTACTTTAATAAAAAATGGATATGTTATGAGAAAAAGCAGCTTTACCCTGTCAATACTGGCATTAGCAGTAACAGGACTAATTATTTCCGCATCCTGCAAGCAGAAGAAAGACCCATATCTTGATGAAGCCAAGCAAACCGAGAAAGCTCCGGTAAAGAAAGAGGTTCCGGTTAAGGATACCACGGAGAAGGTAGTACCGCCACCGCCGCCGAAGGAAGAGGCGCCCAAGCAGGAGCCTCGTATGCAGGTCTATGTAGTCCAGGAAGGCGACTGGCTATGGCAGATATCCAGGGAGAAATACGGTTCAGCTCTTGGGTGGTCCGCGATCTATGATCTGAATAAAGACAAGATCAACAACCCTGACCTGATTTTTCCAGGCCAGGAATTGTTGATACCGGAGTGGGAGAAGTAGGGTTCGACTTCGCTCACCCTTCGACTTCGCTCACCCTTCGACTTCGCTCACCCCGTCGGGTCACGACTACTTATTCCATTCCGGCAATCTGCCCGGAGTCCATGGAGCGCCTGCTTTATCCAGTTCTTCCTGAAGGGCTTTGATGTCCTTTTCCTGTATGGTTTTTAGTTCTGCCAGGATGGGAGGAAATTCTTCAGCCAGGATATCGTACATTTCTTCCTGAGTTTTGGTGATGCCGGAGCTTGATCCCCAGTGGGCATAAACCATTGCATTCAGTCGGTCGAAGAGGGGCGGCGGGGCCGGGATGTTTTCTTCATCGCTGGCTTTGGGCTCCTGTCCGTTCATTTTCCACAAGATATCATCGAGGCGCAGGTCGATTTCCTTTGCCTGCTTTAACATTGAATCGGGTAATGCCGGAGTACGCTGTATGGCCTGCATGATATATTGCACCTGCTCTTTCATGTCGTTGGCTGCTTCTTCAGCTCCATTGATTGCCATCGACAGCTTTGCCATCTTTTTCTCAAAGGCAACCAGGGCTTCCCGGTCTTCGGCCGGTAAAGTAGTATTTTCCAGGACAACCGCGTTAAATTCAACAGGACCTGCCATCACCTTGCTTTCCCCACGGTGTACCATCACCATTTCCACCTTGTATTTACCGGGGAGGGCATAATTCATATCCCATCCTTCATTCAGGGGGTCGAACTTTTCGTTTTTCAGGCTTACGGGTTGTGATCCGGGATAACGAAGGTTCCAGGTGAACCTTTTGATGCCTTTCGAAGGTCTTTCCGTCATTTTACGGATCAGGTTACCCTGCTCGTCGTAGATATTTAGAACCAGGTAGGGTGCAAGTTCGTCCTCTTCTGCCCGGAGTTCATCCAAAGTAGGCATGGGTAAGGGTTGTTTATCTTTGATCAGCTTCTTTTCCTTCTCTTTTCTTTCCTGTTTCAGGGTTTTCGGCACTTCCTTCAGGTAACAGGTGAAAGTGGCGCCAAAAGGAGGATTATCCGAGGTATAATACATAGATCCCTGTCCGTAATAGCCACCTTTCTGAATATACATCAGAGCATCTTTTATGGGGAAGATATAAGCTTCATTTTCCAGGATTTCAGGAGTAAGAGTGCGAAGAGGTGTATAGTCATCCAGGATATAAAACCCTCTGCCGAAGGTAGCGATTACCAGGTCGTTTTCCCTTTCCTGGATAACCATATCCTTTACGGAATTGGTAGGCAACCCGGAACTCAGTTTGGTCCATATCTTACCGCCATCGACGCTGAAATAAACGGTAAACTCGGTTCCTGCAAACAGGAGATCGGGGTTAACAGGATCCTGTTCGAGGGTATGTACCACCCCTTTATCGGGAAGGTTGGAAGCGATGGAGGTCCAGGTCTTGCCTTTATCGGTGCTCTTCAACACATAGGGTGTGAAGTCGTCACGCTTATGGTTGTCGAAAGCGGCAAACACGATATTCTCATCGAATTTGGAAGGAAGGATATCGCTGACATAGGTATGCTCCGGCACACCGGGGAATTTAGCTTCCTTGCGCCAGGTAGCGGCATCCTCAGAGACCTGGATAAGCCCGTCGTCGGTACCTACATAAAGCAGGTTTTCCTTTACGGGAGATTCGGCAAGGGAAACGATGGTTCCGTAGAGCGAGGTAGAAACATCCTTGGCCACGGCATCGATGCTCCAGTATTGATCCATCACCGGCCAGGTGTTACGGTCTATTCCCGCGGTAAGGTCGGGGCTTACCTTTTTCCAGGAATTGCCTCTGTCGTCGCTGCGGAAGAGGTAATTGGCTCCGATATACAGTCGTGTAGGAGAGTGTTTGCTCAGGATGAAAGGGGTGTTCCAGTTCCATTTGAAGGTGCTGTCGCCTTTTCCCGGCTGGGGTTTGACACCGAGTCTCTCGCCGCTTTTCTTGTCGTAGCGGTAAATATTTCCATACTGATAAGCGGAATACACGATGTCGAGATTTCCCGGTTCAATGGCCTGCCAGAAGCCATCGCCGCCCAGGGTGACGATCCACTCGTAGTTGGATACACCCTGTGAGCTGATATTCCTGGAAGGACCGCCGAGGCTTGAGTTATCCTGGGTACCTCCATAAACCCAATAGAAAGGTTCACTGTCATCAACGTTGACGCGGTAAAACTGTGTTACCGGGAGGTTGGTAAAATATTTCCAGGTGCTGCCGCCGTCGAAGCTCTCATAAACGCCGCCATCGCCGCCGATAAGGAGGTGTTTTGTGTCGGCAGGGTCAATCCAGAGAGCATGGTCGTCTACATGGCGGCCGCTGTTGCTGAGGCGTTTCCAGGTCTTACCGGCGTCTTCGGTAAAATAGGAAACGGTCTCCATGGAATATACCTTATCTACATCCACGGGGTCGCAGTAGATCTCATTGTAATACTGGCCACTGGCATTGTGGTCGCTCATTTTGCTCCAGGATTCGCCGCGGTCGGTGGAACGGAAGAAGCCTCCGTTATCGCCTGCTGCTTCGATGATAGCGTAGATCACATCGGGATCAACGGGAGAGATGGCTATCCCTATACCACCGACATCGCCTCCGGGCAGACCGCTCGTGAGCTTGCGCCAGGATTTCCCGGCGTCGGTCGATTTATGGATACCGGATTCCGGTCCTCCCCCGATCTTCGTATGAACATGCCTGCGGCGCTGTTCTGAAGTAGCATACAGCACATCCGGGTTACGCGGATCCATGATGATGTTATTCACACCGGTATGCTTACTGATCTCCAGCACCTTTTCCCAGTTTTTGCCCCCATCAGTGGTTTTATACAAGCCGCGGTCGCCATCCGGTCCCCATGTAGAGCCTTCGGCAGCCACATACACCACATCCGGGTTACGAGGGTCAATAACAATGCCACCAATATGGCGGGATTCTTTCAGTCCCATGTTATTCCAGGATTTACCGCCGTCAAAAGACTTGTACACTCCGTCGCCATAACTGACGGAACGCTGGTGGTTGTTCTCGCCGGTTCCAGCCCATACAACGTTGGAATTTGTGGGGTCCATCACCACACAACCGATGGAATAACTGCCATAATTATCGAATACAGGGCTGAAGGTTGAGCCTGCATTCTCCGTCTTCCAGATATGACCGGAAGCAACAGCTACAAAATATTCGCTGTGATTTTTAGGGTTCACGGCAAAATCGGCGATACGTCCGGATGTGAGTGCAGGACCTATGCTGCGCCATTTGAGTCCGCTTACGACACTCGACTTGATGGTGTCGTTCTTTGTGTCCTTATCCTTATCTTTCTTCTTCTGCGCCCCGGCCTGGAACGATGCGGCCAGAAACGCCAGCAGGAGGATCGCGATCCATCCTTTGCTGTTCGTAAAAATGTTTTGGATCATGATTGTTGGTTTACTTGGTATTTATAAAATGAAGAATATACTCTTCAGGTACTTCGGCCAAAGTTAGAAAAATAATTTTATGAGAAGGGGGTGGGGAGGAATAAATAGGGGCTGGGGGCTGGGGG
>JAHJRE010000049.1 GCA_018831055.1 Bacteroidota bacterium | reverse complement strand
TTGGGTAAATCCCATGACTTTGGCATAAAACTCCGCCCAAAGGTTCATTTGTCCCCAGTCCACATTACCGACCATGTGATCAACATACTTGAGACCGGTAGGTTCAGTTTTGTAATCGGGGTTCCAGGCAATAAATCCCGGAAGAAAAGGGCCGTTGTAATTTTTTCGTTCAATGAAAAGGTGGACGGTGTCTCCGTAAGTGTGAATTCCCGATTTAACGACCTGTCCGAACTCATCCTTTTCGGTAATGGGTTGCAGGAAAGGTTCCGCGCCTCTTTTAACGGTTTCCTCGTATGACTTTGCAGCATCATCCACCCAAAGGGCAACGAATTTCACACCATCACCGTGCTGATTGTGATGAGCGCTGATCTCCGTATCCGGAATAAGGGAAGATGTAAAAACAAAGGTGATTTTATCCTGTCGCAGCACAAAGGAAGTCTGTATCCTGTCACCGGTTTCCAGTCCGCGGTAAGCCAGCGGCTGGAAGCCGAAAGCAGTTTGATAGTAAAAGGCAGCCTGTTTGGCATTACCTACATAAAACTCAACAAAATCGGTCCCATTAATGGGCAAGAAATCATTCATAATCCTGAATTATTTAATCCAACCAACTTAAGTAATAATCTTTATCCTCGATTTCCATGGCCTGTCTGGTAAGCATCAGAGGCCTGAAAGTATCGATCATAACGGCCAGTTCTTTAGTTTCTTTCTGGCCTATGCTTTTCTCCACTGTCCCGGGGTGCGGTCCGTGAGGGATTCCGGTCGGGTGCAGGGTGATTTGTCCGCGGTCAACATGTTTACGACTCATGAACTCCCCATCGACATAGTAGAGCACCTCATCGGAATCCACATTGCTGTGGTTATAGGGAGCGGGGATGGCTTGCGGGTGGTAGTCGTACATCCTGGGAACGAATGCACACATCACATAGTTATGAGCTTCGAAAGTCTGATGAACCGGTGGCGGTTGATGTACCCTTCCTGTGATGGGTTCGAAATCGTGGATGGAGATGGCATAGGGAAAATGGTAGCCATCCCAGCCGATAAGGTCGAAAGGATGTGTGGCATAATGGTAAGGGAAAATGGTATCGTCCCTTTTTATTTTTACCAGGAAATCGCCTTTCTCATTGTGGGTTTCCAGTAATTGTGGCGGACGGATATCCCGTTCGTGCAAAGGAGCATGTTCCATCAGCTGGCCGTATTTGCTCAGGTAACGTTTCGGAAAACGTATGGGGCTGGACGATTCGACAATGAGCAGGCGATTGTTTTCATCATTGAATTCCATTTGATAGATAATCCCTCTGGGAATGATCAGGTGATCGCCGTAGGCAAAAGGGATGTTTCCGTACATCGTTCTGAGCACCCCTGAGCCCTCATGGATGAAGATCATTTCTGTGGCCGCGGAGTTTTTAAAGAAGTAGTCTTTCATGGATTTCCCCGGGGCCGCGAGGGAGATATACAGGTCGTTGTTTACCAGGACAGGAACGCGACTTTCCAGGAAATCATCTACAGGTTTAATATTAAAACCGTTGAAGCTTCGGTGTTGCATATTTTTCGCCACAGCAATTTCCGGTTTTACATTGTAAGGTTCATCAATGGCCTTTACCATGGTTGGCGCGTAGTGATGATAAACCAGGGAATAATGATCGGAAAAACCCTCTGTTGAAACCAGTTGTTCGGCATACAGGCTGCCGTCGGGTTTTCTGAACTGTGTATGGCGTTTGTGGGGTATTTGTCCCAGGCGGTGATAGAAAGGCATATCGTATGCAATTTATTTGAACTAATAACGCATGGAGGGAGGGCATTGTTCACTTTAAAAGGGACTCCATCCCGTAGGATGGCGTCCCTCAACTTGCTTTTCCGGTTAAAAGTGACTAACTTGTAGCATTAATTTCGTGCCATGAAATCTTATGCCATATTAATTTTTTCGCTATTAATATTCAACCTGTCACTTGCTCAATCATGCCTTCCTGATGGAATTGAGTTCAACAGACAATCACAAATCGACAGTTTTCAGATCAACTACCCGGGTTGTTCAGAAATTGAAGGGTCAGTTCAGATCAACGGTCATAATATCACGAATTTAAACGGACTTAATGTCCTGACTTCAATAGGCAAATCATTAAGCATATGGGGCAATGATTCCCTGATCAATCTGCATGGTTTGGAAAACCTTCAAAAAATTGGAAGATCCTTTACTATTTATGGTAATCTAAAACTTGAAAGCCTTGTTGGATTAAATAATCTGGATTCTATCAGTAATTTTTTTGAACTGAATTCCAATCCGCTCCTGCAAGATCTTACCGGATTGGAAAACCTCACTTTCATTGGCATGGCCATGGAAATAAGAAATAACGGAATTGAGAATTTAACAGGACTGAATAGTATGCTTTCATTCGGAGAAGGCCTGGAAATAGCTGAAAATGAACAATTAATCACATTAGAGGGACTTGATTATCTTACCACATTAAATGGTGAGCTTCTTGTTTATGGAAATAATTCCTTGACCAGTTTATATGGACTGCATAATATACATAAGGTTAATGGGTTACTGAATATCAAAGACAATAATGCATTAATTGATTTATCGGATCTTAGCAATTTAGATTCCGTTACAGGAAGTATAACAATTAAGGAAAATGGTTTAATCCAGAACCTTATTGGGTTAAATTCTTTGAAATATATATCCAATTATATAGAAATAAGCGGGAACGATAATCTAACAGATCTCTCAGGTTTATCATCGATGGATTCTATATCCGGTGAAGTCAGAATTTACAATAATCCTTCTCTGACCGCCTTAAACGGAATGGAAAACATTGCTTACCTGGGAGGGTTAAGGATTATCAATAATTCCAACCTTCATGATTTAAGTGCCCTGGGGATGTTGCAAACCATCAATGGTGACTTGAGCATTCAACAAAGTAGTTTCAAAAATCTGAACGGCTTGGAAAATCTGATAAATATTTATGGATATTTAAGTTTGGAACAAAATGATTCCCTTAACAGTTTGGATGGATTGAATACTCTGAGGAAGGCCAGATATGGGATTGGTATGTCCTACAATAATGATCTGGATAACATATCTGCATTATCGAATCTGGATTCAACAGGTGTTTTATTTTTTACTTATAATCAAAAAATGGAAAATTTTAGCGGACTTGGGAACCTCAGAAGAATAAATGGTCAGTTTCTGATAAAAAATAATAATATGCTCACGAGTCTTACCGGACTTGAGAGCCTTACATACATTGGAGATCGTTTTACTATTATATATAATAACGCCCTTACCAGCTTAATTGCTCTTTCATCCCTGGATACGCTATCCGGCGATTTAATTATCATTTCAAATGATGCACTCCAGGATCTATCAGGGATGGATAATATTCAATCCAGCACGATTGAAAATATTTACATTAATAGCAATGAAAAACTTTCTACCTGTGATGTGGAAAGCATTTGTGAGTATCTGGTCAGTCCCTGTGGCGATGTCTTCATTTATTCAAATGCCCCGGGATGCAATAGCCGCCTGGAAGCAGAAGAAGCTTGCGGAATTACTGCCATTGAAGATTTTTATGAACCAAGCGTTACCATCAGTCCGAATCCTTGTTCAAACACTACTACTTTGCATTACCATTTAGACAAAGGTACTTTTGTAATACTTGAGATATTCAACCATTACGGTCAGAAAGAAGTTTCCAACAAATATGGGAAGAAGGATAAGGGATTTCACAGCATTCAACTTGACATGGGCCAATATTCTGCAGGAATATATTTTTACAGATTAAGGGTAGAAAATGGGTTTGCTACGGGTAAAATAGTATTGTCAGATAAGGATTTTTAATAAACAGGCTTTATTTTGCAGGATGGAGTTCCTTTAATCATCCTCCATGGTTAACTTTTTCAAAATGATCTCATCGTGAATAACATCCTGATATTCTAGAAAAGATTCCAATCCTCCGAACCAGTATAGTACCTCCTTAACATCAACCAGACAATTATTATTATTAACAATATGAGAATACGTACTAAAAGCATATAACTTATAATCCCTGATAATACCATGTTTCTCCGGATTCCAGTGAATATAAAATACAATACGTTTAAGGTAATTCATATCCTCAACAGCCAATCTTTTAAAGCTTTTACAAAATAAACCACCTTTTCGGTTGGTTTTCTTGTTAATCCGTTGGGCAATTACGATAAAAAACCTGCGCAAGTGTTCACTAACAGAATCGTTTTCGTTTCGATAAGGATTAACTCTTAACAAAATATGAAAATGATTTGGTAACAAGCAAATAGCATAGGTTGTGACATAAGGCGCAACATACTGTTGATATTTCAGCATAAAGAAATCATAGTCATCAACATTGATAAAGATCTTCGCTTTATCTATACCCCTGTTAAAGATATGGAATACTTTGCCAGGCTCAATTTTAGTTTTATCCTTTTTACTAGGCATGGTGGAAGTTATTCGTTTGACATACTTTTTTCTATTAGTTCCGGTTTTTGCAATTTGTTCCCTTTTTAGATAAAAAAAGGGACTCCATCCTACGGGATGGAGTCCCTTAAAATCTCTTAACAAGCTAAATAACAACAACCTAAAAAATCATGGGTATTCTCCACCCCTCGGGATGGAGTCCCGTAGGATGGAGTCCCGTAGGATAGAGTCCCTTTTAGAATAAAGATTAGTATCTTTGGGAAAACAGATATTAACATACCAACTATTTCAATGTTTTTTGGGATTATTATAAATAAGAATGTATGATGCAATTAAAGAACATAATCCACCAAATATTCATGGTTATTATCAGAATTTCAGGGCTACCACTCAGATTCAGGATTGCGAAATACTTGATGGCAAATATCAACACGGCCATAACGATTGATCACAGTATGGTTTGAAATACATTGGGATGAATTACTGGCAGCCTGGGACTATTTCAAAATGGCGAAAAACCATTTCAAATTGTACAATTAACATAATGTTAAATGTGTTTAGCGATTAAAGATGTAAAACTACTGGATAATTATCTTTTACTTCTGACATTTGAAAATGGAGAAAAAAGGCAATTTTACATGAAACCCAAACAATGCAATGGAAGTTTTCTATTACATTGTTTAGATTAAATTACCCCACGATGAAAAAACCCAGACTATCTCTCTCAGCGGTTATATTAATGATCACTCTCAGTGCCTGTATTAACAAAGGCACTACAATTAATGTTGAAGGATTGTGGGTATCCACTGATGAAACATCCGTTTTATTTGAGCCCTGGGGGCAAAAAGTTGCATTGCTGATCAGCAGGGATAGTACAAAAGCATTGAATGCACGAGGCTTTTTCCTGAAAAATGGCGAATTCATAGCTGACTGGAATTTCACTGATGTACATTATGATCCTGTTGCCCAAAAAATCTCCCTGACTGATTCGGATTCAGATACACTAATTTGTATCCTGGATAATCAAAATGAAATGCTTAAGGGAGCAATTCATTCCGTGGATGAAAAAAATCCACTGGATTTTATTCGTGCCGGCAGAAATCTGGAGAACAGGATATTGTTCCCAAGGGTTCCTGATGAAAACGAAAAGATCGATTATTCCTGCAAAAGGCCTGAGCAAACCGGTGATGGCCTGAACACGGAATCAATCTATAACTTTTCCGTTGATTCTTCGTCAGTTTCAAATCTGATGAAAGAGATCATCGACCAGAAATACGGCAGGATAAAATCACTCCTGATACTTAGGAACAACAAATTAATAGTCGAAGAATATTTTTATGACTATACCCGGGATGATCTTCAGCACATTCGTTCATGCACGAAAAGTGTTACCTCATTACTGCTCGGGATCGCATTGGATCGTCATCAGGAAATAAGCATTGAACAAGCGGTATTTGATTTTTTCCCGCAATATGATTCATTACGGTTTGAGGGAAGAGAGGAAATCAGGCTAAAACACATTTTAACCATGACAGCCGGCCTGGAGTGGGATGATTATCCCCCTGAGATGTACAAAACCGAAGATTGTCTCGGGTATATTTTAAGCCGGCCAATGGCAGCCATTCCGGGTGAAAAATTCAATTATAACAGTGGTTGTTCTGTTCTTCTTGGGGGTATCATTGAAAATCTTGAGGGGAAAAAGCCTCTGTTGTTTGCAGAAGAGTTTCTTTTCACACCTTTAGGTATAACAAATTACATTTGGGAAAGTCATAATAGCGACATACTGCGTTGTGGCGAAGGACTATCCCTGCGGCCAAGGGATATGGCGAAAATCGGGTTACTGGTTCTCAACGATGGGGAGTGGCAGGATAAACAGCTTGTTTCCAAGGAGTGGATATTTGAGTCTACCGGACCGCAGGTGAAGGAAAGTGATTTCTTTGACTACGGCTATCAATGGTGGCATCACTCCAAAAACAATTTGCAATGGTGGAAAGAACCCAATGCTGCATCCCCTGAAAAGCATGATCTGATCATTGCGCTTGGCCATGGCGGTCAGTATATCATGATCATCAGGGATTTAAACCTGGTAGTAGTCACTACTGCATCGGATTTTGAAAGTGGTGAGATGGGTCTCAGCAAAATTCCTATGGTTATTGAAAAAATTGTTCCAATCTTTGAAGAGACCTCATTTTAGTGAAACTCCAACCTTTGGGGATGGAGTCCCGTAGGATGGAGTCCCGTAGGATGGCGTCCCTTTTAGATCATTCAATCCCCGCAAAATGCTTCATAAACTGAACCCTCTCATAAGCTGCAGGATTCTGTGCCTCTTTGATACTCATTTTGCCAATGAAATCAGAGGTAGATTTAAACCCTTGCTTATCCATCCAGGATTCCAGGTCTTTCAACATGGCCGGGATGGAATCAAAACCATGGCGGTACAGAACGGATGCAATCTGCACAGCTTTGGCGCCTGCGAGAAGTTGCTTGATCATGGCCTTTCCATCGTGGATACCGGTGGAAGCAGCAATATCGCAATGCAGACGATCCGACAGCAAAGCTACCCATCTCAGCGTATTATAGATTTCTTCCGGGGTGCTGAATACGTGGGTTGCCGTAACCTTCATCTTATCAATATCGATATCGGGTGAGAAGAAACGGTTAAACAAAACCATACCTGATATGCCTGTCCAGGAAAGCTTCAACGCCGTATTGGCAAAGCCACTGAAATAATGGCTGATTTTGATAGCAACCGGGATGGAAACCTGTTTCTTTACTTTCTCGATGATCTGAAAATACACAGCTTCATTTTCTTCCCCGTTTCTTTTAGGGTCTGCAGGAAGAATAAATATGTTCAGTTCAATTCCATCGGCTCCGGCATCCTGCATTTTCCGGGCAAAGGTGGTCCATTCCTGGGAAGAAATGCAGTTAATACTGGCAATAACGGGGATTTTTACGGCCTCTTTGGCTTCCCTGATGAGCTTCAGGTAATTATCAACATCATTATCACGAGTATAATTGCTGATGTAATCCATTGCTTCGGGATAAGCGTTAACGGATTCATCCTGGCTCATGGTTTTATTGATCAGGAAATTGATCTGTTCTTCAAACAAGGATTTCAGGACAACAGCGGCTGCTCCTTTTTCTTCAAGGGTTTTAATATTTTCAACCGTGGCGGTTAATCCTGAACTTCCGACAATAATAGGATTCCTGAGCTCCAGGCCCATATAACGGGTCGATAAATTTGCCATATTCTATCCGGGTTTCAATTTTTAATCCAGACAAATGTATGCAAATATTTCAGTTATCTGGCAAGCTTCAACGACGAATTTTCAACTCCACGAAAAGTGTTCCGTCTTCCAGGATTTTCAAGGCTTCCTGCAGGGCATCGTCGGTTTCGGAAAAAACCATGTAGGATGCGTTCACATCCCAAAGATTACGTGCCATCCAGGCTTTAATCTGGGATTTTAGCACGGCTTCGCTTGCTTCGTAACCTTTCTCATCGTATTCCACACCTTCCTCTTTTCCCAGGTCGATAAACTGTTGCATTATATCATTCGTGATCTGGTATTTATCGCGATATTCTTCCGGGGTCGGGTATTTTTTCAGGATCTCTTTCCGGTGACTGTTAACATATTGGATGGTGAACTGGTTAAGGATACCTTTTCTCCGAAGGTTGATATAATAATCAGAGATCCATGTCGAATCCCAGGGAATGAAGATATCGGGCATGATGCCTCCACCTCCATAAACAATACGGTTTCCCGGAGTATAAAACTTCAAAGAATCGGGAAAATGAATGCTGTCGGAGTGTATCATCTCCCCCCTGTCCCATCGCTCCACATAATCCTTGTAATAATCGTCAAAACCATTTTCATACGGGCGCTGAATGCTTCTGCCGGTAGGAGTATAATACCTGGCCGTGGTCAGTCGCATCACGGAACCGTCGAGCAGTTCGAAAGGACGCTGCACCAACCCCTTACCGAACGATCTCCGGCCCAGGATAAGGCCCCGGTCCCAATCCTGAACAGCCCCTGAAACAATCTCGCTGGCTGAGGCTGAGCCTTCATCGATCATTACGATCAGGTCACCCTTTTCAAAACTGCCTGCAGAGGTAGCATCAAATTCTTCCCTGGGGCTTTTCAAACCCTCGGTATAAACGATCAAGCGGCCGGAAGGAAGGAACTCATCGGAAAGTTCAACGGCAATACCCAAATACCCCCCGGAGTTGCCTCTAAGGTCAAGAATAAGCTTCTTCATCCCTTTTGATTTCAGATCAGCCACAGATTCCCGGAATTCCTCCGTCGAAGTCTTGGAAAAACGGTTGAGTTTTATATAACCCACACCAGGTTCAATTATATAGGAAGCATCAATGCTATGAATAGGGATTTTATCGCGAACGATCGTATAATCAATTAGCTCTTTCTTTCCTGCACGATAAATTCCTACATCTACTTTTGTCCCTTTTTCTCCACGCAAGTGTTTGAAAACATATTCATTATCAATTTTCTTCCCGTATGCATCTTCACCGTCAATTTTTATGATCTTGTCACCGGCCATGATGCCTACTTTCTCCGATGGCCCCCCCGGAATGGGAGAAATGACCAGGATGGTATCCTGAAAAATCTGGAAAGTAACGCCTATCCCCTCGAAACTCCCAACCAGTTCCTCTTCCGTTCTTTCAAGGTCTTCTGCAGGAATATAAGATGAATGGGGATCAAGCTCATGAAGAGTTTCTATAATGGCATCCTCAACAAGCTTATCCATATCAACGGAATCCACATAGGCGTAATCGATCAGTTGCAACACTCCGGCTATTTTCTGTATGCTTTTCCTAATATCTGCCGACTGTGAAAACGATGTAAAAGAGACGAAGATGATAGAAATAGCGATGAAAATGGGAATAAAAAAATTCGGTCTGCTCATATTAAAAGGTTTATTTATGTCTGTATTTATAATTCACAGGATATTACCCTCAGAATTAACCTTCCGGTTTCCGGTCAAAAGTACAATAAAATCAAGGGCATAGACCTCAAATTTCCGTTAAAAAATGTTAACCCGTCATTATCATCTTACGGATGCACAAATTCGTTTAACAATAAGCATTATGTAAAATGAAGGTTTTCTGAAAATCATCATCAATATGAGATCAACTCTTTAGCTGCTTTATAAATTTTATCGGTATCAGGCAGAATAGCTTTTTCCAGGATACGGTTAAAGCCAACCGGGGTAAACTCTGAACCGACCCTGAAAACAGGGGCATCGAGGTACTCAAAAGCTTCACCGGCGATCATGGCTGCGATCTCTCCACCGAAACCTCCGAATACTTTATCTTCATGGACTACCAAAACCCGGTTTGTCTTTTTAACGGATTCCAGGATGGCTTCTTTATCCAGAGGGATCAGGGAGCGCAGATCAATCACCTCAATTTCCTTACCGAGTTCCTGTGATATTTTTTCAGCAGCCTTCAGGCATAAATGTGTTGTATTGCCATACGTCACCATTGTCATATCCTTACCTTCTCTTCTGATCCTGGCCACGCCGAAAGGAACTTCAAAACCCTCGGGTACAATGGCTTCCGCAGCAGGATCGTTATAAAGAGCTTTAGGTTCCAGGAAAATGGTTGGTCCATGCGATCTCATACTTGTTCGTAGTAAACCGGCCGCATCATCAGCAAATGAAGGATAAACGATCCGGAGGCCGGGCAAAGTGGCAAGGGCCCCTTCTATGGTCTGGGAGTGATAAAGACCGCCCCCGATGTATCCACCGGAAGCAAGCCTTATGGTCACATTGGCAGAGAATTTTCCGTTACTTCTCCAGTAATCATGAGACATTTCGAGCAATTGTTCCATGGCGGGCCAGAAATAATCGGCGAATTCAGCACCTTCCACAACAATACGGATCTTATCGTTAAACCGGCTCATCCCGTTTGCTGTTCCCAGGATATAGTCTTCGGCAATAGGGGCATTAAAAACCCTTTGTTTACCGAATTCCTGCTGCATTCCCTTGGTTACGTTGAATATTCCGCCCTTCTCTTTATTAGCAACATCCTGCCCCCATATAAAAGTATCGGGATTTGTCCTGAATTCCTGCTTTAGAGTATTATTGAGCGCCTCAATAAAGCGCATGGAAGTTCCTTCGTTGTTCAGCGGAAGTCCTTTGGTAAATATTTCCGGCACATAAGGTTCCGGTATCACGAAACGGTGTATACTTTCGGGATCGGGATCGGGCATGGTGATCACCTTCTTGTGAGCAGCACTGATTTCCTTTTTGGCTTTTTTATCCAACTCATCCAGCTCTTCAGCAGTAAACCTTCCGGTATAAACCAGCCTTTCCCTGAATCGGAGCAATGGATCCTGTCCTTTAACCGTAAGTAACTCATTCATATCGCGGTATAGTTCGTGACGGTCGGAATTGGAATGTGAGCCTATCCTTACGCAATTGGCATGCACAATAACCGGAATGCTCTTTTCCTTAACTACCTTTTTTGCCAATGCCATTGCATTCATGGAGTTAATCACGTCAAGGCCGTTGCAGTATATGATCTCCAGGTTTTTAAATCCCTCAAAATTAGTTGCGGCGCGTGGGTTGGCTGTTTGGTCTTTTTTTGGAACAGATATACCGTAATCGTTATCCTGGAAAACAAATATCACGGGAAGTCTTTCGTTGCTTGCTCCATTAATAGCCTCATAAACATAACCTTCCGAGGTGGAGGATTCTCCCTGAGATGAAATAGCCACAGCATCGGCACCATAATATTTTATGGCTCTGGCTACGCCAACAGCGTGCTGGGTATGGTTTCCAGTACAAGAGGATACGTTATGAATATTCCATTCGGGTTTGGCAAAGTGGTTCGACATATGTCTTCCACCGCTGGCAATATCATCTTTTTTCGACAGGCCATTGAGGATGATCTCTTCGGCGGTAAGACCGGCTGAAATGGTAGTTAGCATATCCCGGTAATAGGGGAACAAATGATCTTTCTCCTTTTCGAAAACCTGTCCGATAGCCAACTGAATCCCGTCGTGGCCTGCATAGGGAGCGTGGTATGACCACCCCAGCGCCTGCTTCAGGTAATTTGGCGCTTTATCGTCGAGCTGCCTGCCCAGGGTCATCAGGTAATACCATTTTTCAAGAATATCCCTGTCAAGGGTTTTAATATTAAACTCCTTATCATCCTTCCGGATCTTTAAACGCTTATTCCTGTACATGTATCTATTTTTACACTAATAACAAACCACTTTTAATTTTGTTAACACTTTTTTAACCCCATTCATTATGTTTCAGTCCATCAATTCTTTGTAAAAACCGGGTTTTCTGTCATTAAACACATGGTTGCGTGCAGTGATCATTTTGTTATCTGAGCGGGTCAGATCAAGATCCAGGAAATTCAGAACTGCTTCATCTCCCGGCGCTTTGCAAAAGACATTTCCCTCAGGATCAGTAATAAAAGATTGTCCTGTAAAGGTCAAATCCCTTTCGGTACCTGTACGGTTTGCGGTAATCACAAATAAGCGGTTAATAACGGAATGAGCAGGAACAACCTTTTGAGCATAGGGTGTAACGAGGTTCGAAGGATGACAAATAAGGGAGGCTCCTTTCATCGCTATAATCCTCCAGGCTTCCGGAAAGATATAGTCAAAGCAAATCAGCATACCCAAAATACCGAGCTCCGAGCGGAAGACCTGAAAGCCAAGGTTCCCCGGAGCAAAATAATCCTTTTCATTCATAAAAAGGTGTATTTTCCGGTATTTGCCAACGATACCTTCCGGACCGGTAATGATTGCCGTGTTGTAGATTTCATTACCGTCGTTTTCATTAAAACCGGATACGATATAGATATTCCTTTTCCTGGAAGTTTCTCTCAGGAACTCCAGGAAAGGGCTATTAACTAATGTTTCGGAATATTTTCGGGCTTCCCCGGCTGAAGAAAAATTATATCCTGAATTGGCCAGTTCGGGGAGAACAAGGATATCGGGCAAAGGAGCAGACTGAAAAGCTTTTTCCAGGATGTGTATGTTGGCATTCACATCACCCAGTACAGGGCTGAACTGGAAGTATCCGGCCGATATGCCTTTGTCTGTCATTCCCTGATCACTTTAAATTCACCATCGATTTCCAGTTTGATAATCCTGGAAGGTCGGTTTAAGGAAACACGATCCCTGTGAAGGTCGACCACATAGTCAACTTTATCAAGAATTTCCTGGGATATACGGTTAAATAAAATGGGATTGGGTTCCCCGGAAATATTCGCGGATGTTGAAACAATAGGTTTTCCGAACCTTCTGATAAGCTCCCTGCAAAATTCGTCACGAATAACACGAATAGCGATGGTTTTATCACTGGCAATCACATTTTTAGGAAGGTTTTTTGCGACTGGAAATATAATAGTGAGGGGTGTTTCAATGTTTTCTATTAAATCGTAGGCTATTCCAGGAACGATATCAACAAAATTCTTCAGATTAACGGCCGAATCAAGCAAAATGATCAGGCTTTTCTTCTCTACCCTTCGTTTGATCCGGTAGATTTTCTCGACGGCACGGGAATTGGTTGCATCGCAACCTATGCCCCATATAGTATCGGTCGGGTAAAGGATGGTTTTACCTTTAGACAGATACTCTAATGTTTTAACAATTTGCTCTTCCATTATCCCAGTCGTCTAATAAGTTTATCGGTTTCAACCGTATATGCGCAATCAAAATGACCTTCAGGGCATTCCCTGTATCCATGCAATCCACAGGGCCGGCATTTCAAGACTTTATCGGTTTCCACCACCACCGCATCATCCGATAAAGGACCGAATCCAAAAGCGGGCACGGTAGAGCAGAAAACTGCAGTCGTTCGTGCATTCACTGCTGAGGCCAGGTGTTGCGGAGCAGAATCATTAACATAGTTCATAGTAGCTTCACGCATAAGTGCTGCTGTTTCGAGTAAAGACAATTTTCCTGCAAGGTTAAGACAATTTGGATACCCTGAACGTTCAATGATATCATCACATAATTTTTTATCTCCCGGTGAACCCAGGAAATATACGTAATAGTTATGATCTAACTGATTCAGAAAATCCACCCATTTTTCCGCAGGATATTGTTTTGTAAACCAAAGGGAAGCGGGTGCAATACAGATATAGGAATGAGTTTTATATTGAGAAACTTTCGCGTCATCGGCTTTGGAAGGGTAAAGCCTCACGGGTCCCGGGCCTTCCCCTGTAATATCACTTATAAGTTGATGGTTACGTTGGATTTCATGAATTCCTTTCCGGCCGATATCATGAGAATAACGTTTTCCGAAAAAAACAGAAAGAGGGTTCTTCCTGAACCCCCTGGTATGTTTAGCACCCGTTAAAACCGTAAAAAAACCGGTCAGCATGAAACGCTGAACATTGATTACATAATCATATCGTTCTTTTCTGGTAGTTCGAAGGATTTCGATCAGGTTTCGGATTTTCCTGCTGTTTTTATCCCAGATATAAACTTTATGAATAAAAGGATGTGACAGGAAAAGGGATTCTATACCCTTCTTGACCATAATATCGATAAATGCATTATTATCGTGTAGGTGCAGTTTTTCCAGGAGGGATGTAGCAAGGATGACATCCCCGATTGAAGCAGTTTGTATGATCAAGTATCTTGGCATCCTGAAATTCAATTAAACCACAATATCATAATCACGAAGAGCCTGGTTAAGGGAAGTTTTCTTATCTGTCGACGGTTTCCTTTTGCCAATAATGAGGCTGCAGGGTACATGAAAGTTTCCGGCGGGGAATTCTTTGCTGATGCTGCCCGGTATCACCACGGAACGGGCAGGCACCCTGCCTTTATATTCAACAGGTTCGCTACCGGTAACATCAATAATGCGGGTTGACATGGTAAGGACGACATTAGCGCCCAGCACGGCCTCTTCTTCAACCATCACTCCCTCAACCACAATACATCGGGAACCGATGAAGCAGTTATCTTCAATGATTACCGGCTTTGCCTGCACAGGCTCCAGCACCCCTCCTATTCCAACTCCGCCGCTCAGATGAACATTTCTGCCAACCTGGGCACAAGATCCTACAGTAGCCCAGGTATCCACCATGGTTCCTGAACCAACCCTGGCGCCGATATTCACATAAGATGGCATAAGTATCACTCCCGGTTCCAGATAAGAGCCATAACGTGCCAATGCCTGGGGAACAACCCTCACCCCAAGCTTATCGTAACCCGACTTTAATCCGATTTTATCATGAAACTCGAATGGCCCCACCCTTACCACTTCCATCTCCCGTAGCGGAAAATAAAGGATCACCGCTTTCTTGACCCATTCGTTTACAAGCCATTCCTGACCTGTCTTTTCCGCAACCCTGACTTTTCCTTTGTCCAGCAGTTCAATCACTGCGGAAATACCTTTTCTGACAGCATCTTCTTTTAATAGTTCCCTGTCATCCCAGGCTTTTTCGACAATCAACCGTAATTCTTCCAACATAAAGCTTTTATGCCAAGTTCAAAAATAGCCAATTTTTTATAAGTCTTTCGATCTTCTTTATAATTTTGTGGGTAGAATATTTTAGCACCGCAATTCAATGGGAAGGATAATGGCAATAGATTACGGACGTAAGCGCACAGGAATCGCGGTGACCGACGAAAACAGGATCATTGCCACAGGGCTTGATACCGTGGCTACAAAAGACATCTTTGACTTCCTGGGAAAATACTTAAAGCAGGAAAATGTGGATGTAATTGTTGTAGGGGAACCACGACAAATGGATAATACCCAGTCGGAGTCTGAACAATTTATTCAACCGTTCGTTAAAAGATTGCATAAACTATTCCCGGATTTGAGAATAGAAAGATTTGATGAAAGGTTTACATCAAAAATGGCTTTCAGGACCATGATAGACGCCGGAATAAGCAGGAAAGCCAGGCAGGACAAAGCAACCATCGATAAGATCAGCGCTACCATCCTGTTACAGTCATATATGAATTCTACACAAAAACCGGGATACTAACAATAAAAATATGCTTCCAATTGTTGCCTACGGCCATTCGACACTAAGAAAGATATCGCAGGATATTGACCGGGATTACCCTGAACTGGATAAGCTCATCCATGACATGTTCGAAACCATGTATGAATCGGTGGGGGTAGGTTTGGCCGCACCCCAGATCAACCGGTCGATCCGGCTTTTCATCATTGATGCAACCCCCTATGCTGATGATATACCCGAAGCAAAAGACTTCAAAAAGGTCTTTATTAACGCCCGTATTATTGAGCAAAGCGGAAGCGAATGGGTTACCGACGAGGGTTGCCTTAGCATCCCCAATATACGTGAAGATGTATCCCGAAAAGAAATGATCAGGATCCAATACTACGACCAAAACTGGGAATTTCACGATGAAACTCACGGAGGGTATATTGCCAGGATCATTCAGCACGAATACGACCACCTCGAAGGTATATTGTTTACTGACAGAATCAATCCTCTCCGCAAGACTCTGATCAGAAGAAGGCTTAACGACATTTCCAGGGGAAATGTAAAAGTGGATTACAAAATGATCTTCCCTGCACAAAAAAAGAAACTGACCCGTTCATACTAAAACCCATTATAAACATGAAAATCAGGAGTATAATTATTCTTTTGGCGGTCATCATGACAATTATTTCATGCGGACCCTCTAAAAACAGTGAGATCAGCAAGATCAACGAAATGGAGACTTCCCTTTTCGATGAAAAAGGCGGTATGGTGAGTCTTGAAAAAGCCAATGAACTGGTTAACGCTTATATCAAGTTTGCCGGGGACTTTCCAGGCGATTCGATGGCATCCGAATACCTGTTCAAAGCAGCCGACATCTCCATGAACATCAACCAGGCTCAGCAGGCCATAGATCTTTACAACCGGATCATTGAAGAGTATCCGGATTTTCGTAAGGTAGCCGAATGTCTGTTTTTAAAAGGGTACGTTTACGAGAACTCTCTGGGTGATTTGCAGCAGGCAGAAGCTATTTACAGAGAATTCATTGAGAAGTATCCCGACAATGATTTTGCCGATGATGCAGAAATCTCAATTCAAAATCTGGGAAAGTCACCGGAAGATCTTATACGTGAGTTTGAAGAAAAAATGAAAGCACAGGAAGAATAAAAAAAAGGCGCTTTAAATAGCGCCTTTTTTTTATTTCGCATAGGCTATTGCCCTGGTTTCCCTAATTACAGTAATCTTTATTTGTCCGGGATACGTCATTTCATCCTGGATCTTCCTGGAAAGATCGTATGAGATTTGGTTGGCTTCGGTATCGGATACTTTATCGGCACCAACAATCACTCTGAGTTCCCGACCGGCTTGAACGGCATAGGTCTTAACTACACCCGGGTAGGTCAAAGCGAGTTCCTCCAACCTGTTTAACCTTTGAATATACGCCTCAGCTACTTCTCTTCTGGCACCGGGTCTTGCGCCTGAAATGGCATCACAAACCTGGACAATGGGAGCGATAAGAGATTCCATCTCTATCTCATCGTGATGAGCGCCTATAGCATTACATATCTCCGGTTTTTCCTTAAATTTCTCGGCCAGTTTCATACCAACGATCGCATGAGGAGATTCCGGTTCATTTTCGGCTACTTTGCCAATGTCGTGAAGCAATCCGGCACGCTTTGCCTTTTTGGTATTCAGGCCCAATTCCGCGGCCATGGTTGCAGAAAGGTTGGCGACTTCAATAGAGTGCTGGAGAAGGTTTTGCCCATATGACGAGCGGTATTTCATCTTGCCGATAAGCCGGATCAGCTCGTGGTGCATATTGTGCATACCGAGATCAATGGCAGTTCGCTTTCCTGTTTCAATGATTTCCTGTTCTACCTGCTTTTTGGTTTTGGCCACCACTTCTTCAATTCTGGCAGGATGGATCCTTCCGTCGGTAACCAGTTTATGCAGTGAAAGACGTGCAATTTCGCGGCGTATGGGGTCGAAACCCGAAAGAATAATGGCTTCTGGTGAATCGTCGATAATGATCTCAATTCCGGTCAGAGCTTCAAGTGTCCTGATATTTCTCCCTTCCCTGCCGATGATGCGGCCCTTGATCTCATCGTTATCGATGTGGAAGACCGAAACGGTATTTTCGATAGCATAATCGGCGGCGGTACGTTGAAGAGTTTCAATAACCACCTTTTTCGCTTCCATATTAGCGGACATTTTGGCCTCTTCAACAATATCTTTCACATATATCATGGCATCTGCACGGGCTTCTTCCTTAAGCGATTCCTTGAGTTGTTCTTTGGCCTCAGTAGCAGATAAACCGGAAATAGCTTCCAATTGTTCCACCTGCTGTTTATGTGCTTTCTCCAGATCGCTTTGCCGTTTGTTCAAAATCTCCAGTTGACTTCCCAGGTTTTCCTTTATGGTTTCTACTTCCCGTGTTTTTCGCTGTAATTCCTCAAACTTCTGAGATAGCATTGTCTCTTTTTGCTTGAGTCGGTTTTCATTTTTTAAAACCGCATTGTTTCTTTCGTTAATAATCTTCTCATGCTCAGCCTTCATCTGAAGAAACTTTTCCTTTGCCTGCAGGATTTTCTCTTTTTTTATGACCTCTGCTTTTTCTTCAGTCTCCTTTAAAAGATTTGTACTTTTCTTCTCTATGGCTTTGCGTAATACCGTTGAAGCGAGCAGTACCCCTGCCATTAATGCTACAACCCCTATTACAATGGGCAAAATCCATTCCATCATGATTTAAAGTTTTTTTAGTTAATCAAATGGTTCACATACAGACCGAATAGCAGGAGGGAAAAAAAAACCGCATTAACCGGCAGGAGCTATAAAAAACCCCAGATGACACGTTTAGGGACGCCTGTTCCGTCGAACTTCCACCGTCCGCGGTTGCGAAATCCGGCAAGCCGGATTGAGGCCTGTTCTAGTGAACGATGAGCATTACCCCTAATGTTTATAATGTTGAGTTTTTAAACTGTTCCGATTAATGCGGGTATATTGTTTATTTCTTTCAAAGAACGTATCAAATTATTGTGTGTGATCTGATAAAACTTTGTCAATGGCCTCAAGCCTTTCTCCCCATACATCATCCACGGTTGACAGTTTTTCTTCGCATTGAACCGTTTTTACGGCAAATTGCAAAACAACCATGGATAACAAATCCTGCATGTCATGATAGGCGTATGAGTTTGAATAATCCTTTATTTTTTCATTAATTAACTTTGCTGCTGTTCTGATCCTTTCCTCTTCATCCGGACTTATCTTTAACCGGAAAGTCCTTTCTGCAATCTTAACAGTTATGCTTAAATTTTCCATTGATTTTTGTATCACACCAGGAACTTTACCTGTTCAATAATCCCAAACATTTGTCAATTTCCCGCAAAATCCCGTCAATTTTAGAACGTGCTTCAGTTTTTCCCTCTGTGCTTTCTAACGCTTTTGCTATTTTTATGGTCTCTATTCTTTTTTTTAATTCGTTAATGATTTTTTCCTGTTCAGCTATTGTATTAAGCAAAGCTGATTTTTCATTTGCCAACTCTTCGCATCGGGCATTCATTTCATGAAGCTTTCCGGTAACAATCCTGACTTTCTCTTCGATGGATGAAATCAGTTCACCGGTATTCCTCATAGCTTATGCATATGCTTAAGTTAAGCTTACAAATGTACGAAAATTGTAGTGGATTGCAAGCTAATTATTCTCAGACAGATAAAAAATTTTATGGGTATTGGGAAAGATGAAAAAATGGGGGCTGGGGGCTGGGGGGCTGGGGG
>JAHJRE010000048.1 GCA_018831055.1 Bacteroidota bacterium | reverse complement strand
ATTCATGTCGATGAAAAAAAGGATATTGTTTATCTATACCTTTTCGGAAAGTTTTCAGGCGAGGAACCGGTTATGGTTATCAAGTTTAGGGCTGTCATCAGGAAAGGGTTTCAGTAACAATATCATCTTATATAAAAGGAGAAAACCATGAACCACATTCATCATGTTCATATTTTTGCATCTGATTTGGATAAAAGCATTACGTTTTATGCTGAAATATTCGGCGGTAAGATTATTCTCGACATGGAAGTTGCGGGAGCCAGAAATGTTTTTATGAAAATCGGCAAAGGACGTCTGCATTTCTACGACCAGCCCCCCAAATATTCAGGCCGGGGCAATATTCACCACTTCGGCATCCAAACCGATAATATTGAAAAGCATGTTTCCGAAATGAAAGAAAAAGGCGTACAATTCACCAAAGGGATTACAGATCTGGGGTATATGAGGTATATCATGGTGCCTGCACCGGATGACATCCTGGTTGAATTTTTTGAGGTTAATAAAGACATGGTTCCGGTTGACCTGCTTGATTATTTTGAATAAATCCAGCATATGACCTGACAGGAGAGTCACCTTCTCTGGGCATTAAATAATTCACTAATACCGGTCAGGACTCTTTTGAAATATCAAATGTTTTGTATTTGACACATTATTGCCGCTCTATTATAGAATGCAGTCAGTAAAGCGCGGTCTTGCCCATTTCCTACCGTTTAAGTGCTCAGCCGAATGAGTTCCGGAAGGAAAAAATGAACATATTGGTGGCCTACTTTTCAAAAACCGGCAAGAAACGCGAAGAAACATAGAATGATCTTTATAAGATTTAATGCCGGTTCTCCCTCAAACAAGGCGGAAAGAAGATAGAAGACCAAACAATAATACCAGACAATGCCAATTGACTGACAAAATTGAAAATGCAAGAAGATTTACCATATGGAAAGATTTACGATTAAAGTATCGATTCGCTTTTTTACTTCACTCAATTCAAAAAAGGAGGAATGACTATGCGGAATATCGTGATTGTATTAATCGGTCTTTCAATATTAAGCTTTGTACTCGCTGCAATAGTTACTCTGATAGGAGGAAGCTTCACGATTATGGGGATTGTAGGGCCTAGTCCGGAAGCATTTTCTCGAGCATCGAACAATCTTGCACTTATCGCCATCGCACTGACTTTGGTTTTCATAGGAGTGCTCAAAGAAAAATAGAATAATCCGGAATGGGCGAGCTGTTCCTTTGAAAAGTGCGCGCTGGAAAGTACAATCTGAATCCGATCAGGCATGGGACCGTCATTTTATTATTCTAAAGCCGCTGCGCTCAGAATAAAACAGCCTCCCCCGCTGTCGCCTGAAGGTTTGCCTGCCGGATCTGCGCTCAAAGAATCCAAGCCGTCGGAAGCATAAGCACTTCGAATGCCCAATCCGATGACAATCTCATCTTTTTCATCTGCATCTGTATCGCCGCTTGCAGGATAGCTTTCACCATTTCCTGTATTGTAATCCGGCCAGTCAATTTCTGACCATGCCAGAAGGGTGTAATTATCGTCTATAATCGGAAAACGGCCGCCGGGAACTTCAGGGTCACCCTGGCTGGAACCGAGTCCAACAATGATTTCATCTTTCCCATCACCATCAATATCTCCGCAAACAGGCCTTGTTTCACCAACCGTCCGATTATAATCTTCCCAGTCTACCGTTACCCAGTTGCTATGAGAGACGATGCCGTCCTGGAATTGGAAGGTTTCTACCCGGCCTTCTCCTCCTGCACCTAGGCCCACCACAATCATTTTCTTTCCATCTCCATTGAGGTTGCCGGTGCTTGGAAAGCTTTCTCCGTTCGTTTCATTATAAGACGGCCAGTCTATCTCTCCCCAGGCCAGATAAGAATAGTTGTCATCCAGCACCTGAAATAATCCGGCCGGTATTTCCGGATCAGAGCCATCGGATCCCAAACCGATTATTATTTCATCTTTATCATCATTATCAATATCACCGCATGCAGGACGAGTCTGCCCTATAAGCTGATTGTATTCAGGCCAATCAACTTTCACCCAGTCTTTATGAACAACATTCCCTCCCTGAAAATCAAAAATTTCTACCTGCCCGAGGCCTCCGTTTCCCAATCCCATAAAGATTTCATCGTCCCCATCACCGTCTATATCTCCACATGCAGGATATCCCTCTCCATTGGTTTCGTTATATTCCGACCAGGTTATCCGGCCCCAGGCGAGATGGGAATAATCATGGTCCAAAATCTGAAATGATCCGCCTGGAATGGAAGGATCCCGATCCGGCCCAAGGCCGATGATGATTTCATCTTTACGATCACCATCAATATCCCCTAAGGCGACCCTGGCTTCTCCACTGGCCAGTATATATTCGATCCAGTGTATGTAAAGCCAATCCTGATGCACAAAATCTTCATTAAAAACCTCCGCCGACGGCTGACGATATTCTATATCCACGGCTTTCTCCGTATCCGGTGCAGGCTCTGACTGATCTGTTTTGGTATCACTTGCAGTGTCGAGATCTTCGAGGGGAGGAGTTCCCGGTAACGGTGTTTCAGGTGTTCCTGGCGGTTCAGGTGTTTCAGGTGTTCCTGGCGGTTCAGGAGTTTCAGGCGTTTCAGGCGTTTCAGGCGGAGCCGGAGCACTGAAAAGGACTTCTCGGGAATCAGCGCTTTCAATATCTGAGCTGTTATAAGCTCTCACGACAAAGTAGGTGTTTACACCATCGGGAACCACAACCTCACCGATGCACATTTCCGGTGTGCAGGTGGAGGACAATACTTCAGCAACCGGATTTGCATAATCATAGGTGCTTTCTGCCGGACGGCTGAAAACTCTATATCCTTGCACAGATTCCGGATTTGGATCCCAGCCTAAAATGACGTTTGCCGCAAGCGCATATGAAGCATGGGCAGCAAACAGCAGCACACAGATAAAAAGAGAAAAGGGCGACTTTGAATTTATTCGAAGCATTTTGTTTAAGGATAAAATAAAAACCTTCATAATAGACCTTCTTTTCTTACGAACGACCCGACATAACGTCGGATCAGCAGAACCGGTTTTACCCCAATATGCATTGACTGCAGCTGGGATCATTTCTCCATGGCCGAGTATACTCTGTTCAGATCCGGGATCGAACCCAGCATAGGCAGGTTTAAATATCTTGCCATCTGCCGTTCCGATTTAAAAGACGAATCCCTGTATTCAAGCACTCCGCATAAAATTAAAACGACCAAAAGGGAGAGGATCGCTATTATAACAGCCGGCCAAAACCTCTCGGTCTGCCATAATATTCTCTGCTCTTTTGTTTTGATTTCTTCTGCCAGGACCGGTTTCTGAAAATTTTCGGCTTTGCTGCGTCTAATTCCTATCGTTGCATTTTGTATTAACCGTACTGAATAAAAGCCGACCATTGAATGTCCAATACCCATATCCGGTCCCTGATAGGATATTTGAATATCATCCTTACCGGTTTGATTAAAAGACATATGCTGTTTTGCCGAAGAAACAAGTGATCTAAACATCGGATCAGTCCGGTAATCACCGACACCCGAATTCATCTGGTTGTAGAGGGCTCTCAAAACAAATGTATTTTGAAAAAAATTTTCAGGACGCGAAATTATTTCCTTCATGGTACTATATTCAGTGGGGGATGACATCAAGGCAACAGGAAATCCGGATGATATTTTAATATCCTGACTGATAACGAACT
>JAHJRE010000047.1 GCA_018831055.1 Bacteroidota bacterium | reverse complement strand
TATTCTGTATTCTGTATTTTCAATAGGATGGGCAATTGAATATTTTCTATTTGCAATGCATTGACAATATTAAATTGCCCATTGTCAATCCCATTGACAATACAGAATACAGAATACAGAATCGCAAATCATTCTCTTCCTTCCCCATACCTCTTCATCTTCCTGTACAACGTCGTCCTTCCCATTCCCAGTTCTTTGGAGGCTTTGGTGAGGTTCCCTTCGTGTTTTTTCAGGGCGGCCAGGATGGCGTTCTTTTCAAGGGTCTCCATGTTCAGGGAAGAAGCCGGGGTTTCTTCTGTTCCCGGAGAAGAAATGGAAAGCTCCTCCTGGGAAATGGTTTCCTGTCCGGTCAGGATCACCGCGCGTTCTACGAGGTGTTGCAGTTCACGGACATTCCCTGGAAAATCATAGGTGCGCAGCCTGCGGAGGGCTGCATCCGATAACCTGATCTTCTTACGGTATTTGTTTGCGTATAATTTCAGGAAATGTTTTACCAACAGGGGAATGTCTTCTCTTCTTTCCCTCAAAGGCGGAAGGATGATCTCCACAGTGTTGATGCGGTAAAGAAGATCCTGGCGAAACCGGTTTTCCGAAACCATGGCTTGCAATGGCATATTTGTTGCCGAGATAAGACGGATATCTGTGCTTACCGGTTTGTTGGAACCAATGCGTGTAACAGACCTGTTCTGAATGGCTGTAAGCAGCTTGGATTGCATGGCCGGGGAAAGGTTGCCGATCTCATCCAGGAACAAGGTGCCTCCGGAGGCGGCTTCGAAACGTCCCGGGCGGTCTTCTATGGCTCCGGTGAAAGAACCTTTCATATACCCAAAAAGCTCTGCCTCAAAAAGGGATTCCGGTATCGCCCCCAGGTCAACAGCCATGAATATCTTACCGTTGCGTGGCGATTGCCGGTGGATGGCCCTGGCAATCACTTCTTTGCCGGTTCCGTTCTCCCCCAGGATCAGCACATTGGCATCGGTTACGGCCACCTTCTCCACCATATTCAGGATGTCCTTCATAGCCTTCGACTGTGCTATGATGCCGGCAAAAGGCTGGTCCATATCGCCAACCAGTATCTCCTGGGTTCTGCGCAAGGCACCGGCCTCCTTCCTGGACCGGCCCAGACGGTATGCAGACATAACCGTGGCAAGCAGCTTCTCATTGTCCCAGGGCTTGACCACGAAATCGGTCGCTCCTTCTTTCATGGCTTTTACCGCCAGCTCTACTTCGCCATATGCGGTGATCATCACTACCGGGATATCAGGGTTGGTATCCCTGATCTTCCTGAGCCATTCCACCCCTTCCCTCCCATCGGTGCGGCCCGGGGAGAAGTTCATGTCGAGCAGGATAACGTCGAAATCATGCTTTTCAAGCAATTCAGGGATCGCTGCAGGATCCTTTTCGGTGATGACCTCCGGAAAATCATGTTTCAGAATAACTCTGGTCGTTAACAGGATGTCATGATCGTCATCAAGGATTAGTATTTTTTGTTTCATATCAGTACAGCCAACCGTTTCACTTTGAAACAATCACAAAGATATAATAATTCCCAAACTGTTTATACATTATTGTATATTAGCTATTTATAACGAATGGCATATAACTTGTTTTTGGAGTAATAAAAGAACCATCAGCCATGATAAAGAACTATTTCATCGTTGCTTTCAGGAATTTGTGGCGAAACAAGCTATACTCATTAATCAACATCCTTGGGTTGTCCGTTGGTTTGTCCGCTTCCATCATCATCATGCTCTATGTTTACCATGAATACAGTTTTGACCGCTTCCATAATAACAAGGACCGCTTGTACCGTGTTAACTACATTGCCGAGCGCAAGGGCAATATGGAACCTTCAGCGATCATGGTAGCGGCGGTAGGACAAAGCATGCTGGAAGAGTTTCCTGAGATAGAAGACATGACAAGGTTCTCCACTGACCGTGGCGGAAACATTTCCTGGAATGAAAAGGATGTGTTCATTCCTGAAATGCTGTATACCGACTCTTCCTTCTTTAACATGTTTTCTTTCCCCCTCCTGCAGGGATATCCTGAAAAAGCCCTTACAGAACCATATTCCATTGTGCTTACCGAAAGTACAGCAAGAAAGATCTTTGACGATAAAGATCCAATGGGTGAGGTCATCCGCCTGAACAACAATACAGGACTGAAGGTCACGGGAGTTTGCCAGGACGTGCCATCCAGCTCCACCATCCGGTTCAATGCCCTGATCTCCTTTACCACTTTGTATCTGGATACGAACCTGTATCTCGGCTGGGACGGCGGCCATGCCTACTACACTTATGTCATGCTAAAGCCCGGGGCATCCATGGAAACCCTGGAATCGCGTTACGGCGACTTCCTGGAAAAACATATAAATTACAAATACCGCGAGTATGGAGTGACCATGCATCTCGACCTGGAACCGATTGCGGGCGTTCATTTACAACCAAGAACCGAGGAAAACCATACCGGCCTTACGAACATCATCATTTTCATCACCATTTCGGTCTTCATTTTGATCCTGGCCTGCATCAACTTCACCAACCTGTCAACGGCCCGTTCCCTGAAAAGACTGAGGGAAGTCGGGATCCGCAAGGTTGTCGGGGCCGGCAAAGGGCAACTGATCAGGCAGTTCATCGGCGAATCTATGCTGATCACCATTCTTTCGCTGGTCATTGCGATCATCCTGACCGAACTTTTCCAGCCCTACTTCAATAACCTGACGGGTGTTTCCATCAACCTGTACATGCTGCCTCCTGCCCTGCTGATACCGGGATTGATCCTACTGGTTCTCATTGTTGGCCTTCTGGCAGGCAGCTACCCCGCCTTTTACCTTTCAGGATTCCAGCCGGTGGATATCATGAAAGGCGGTGACAAAAAAGGAAGGAGTAAATACCGTTTCAGGAACATCCTGATCGTCCTGCAGTTCTTTATTTCTTCGGCCCTGATCATCAACACACTGGTGGTTTACAGGCAAATCGGATACATAAAGAACAAGGATCTGGGTTACAGCAAGGAGAATGTTGTGGTTGTGCCCCTGGTCAGCGAAAAATCAAAAGACGGTTTTGAGCTGTTGAAGAATGAGTTGCGCTCCATTCCTGAGGTGATAAGCAGCGGAGCATCCTCAGAAGTTCCTGGAAGAAGTTTCATGATGAACGGTTACCTTCCTGAAGGCATGGAAAAGCCGATGCTGATCCATGCACTGGACATAGACCCGGATTTCCTGGGAACCCTTGATATACCCATCATCGAGGGGCGCAATTTCAATAGCCGGATGGAAACCGACCGGGAAGCATTTCTCATAAACGAGACATTGGCAAAGATGCTGGGATGGGATGATCCTGTCGGCAAGTTAATCACCCGCGATGGCAGGCATCCTGTGATCGGGGTTGTGCGGGATTTCAACTTTTCCACCCTTCACGAGGACATCAAGCCGCTGATCATCACCATGAAACCATGGCTGGGATACGATCTGTTATCGGTTAAAATAAACCCGGTGAACCGGCAGGAAACCCTCAATAAGATAGAGTCGTTATGGAACAAAATGTATCCCAACGAGCCCTTCAACTATTTCTTCCAGGAAGTCCATGTGAACGATGCCTATGGCATGGAGCGGTATTTCGGGGAGATCTTCATGCATTTTTCCATCCTGGCTATTTTCATTGCTTGTCTTGGTTTGTTCGGGCTGGCAGCCTTCACGACGGAGTACAGGAAAAAGGAAATTGCGGTCAGGAAAGTACTGGGAGCCAGCGTGCAACAGATCATTCTGGGAGTATCGGGAGATTACCTGAAATGGATCCTTCTTGCCAACATCCTGGCCATACCTGCAGCATACCTGTTTATGGAAAACTGGCTGAAACGCTTTGCGTACGCGCAGCCCATAGGATATATCCCATTTGTGATAACATTAATACTTACCATTGCCATTGCATGGATCACGATCCTGGTGCTGGTGAACAGGCTGGGAAGAACGAATCCTGCAGAGGTGTTGAAGTATGAATAGTAAGAAATTAAAGTCATGATCAATAACTATCTGACAACCGCCATAAGGAACCTGTGGAGAAACAAGCTCTTCACGGTCATCACCCTGACAGGGCTGAGTGTGGCACTTACCTCGGCGACCATCATTTTCCTGTATATACGGCATGAGACAAGTTTCGACAAGTTTCACCAGGACAGGGAAAAAACCTACCGTATTAATATCATGGAAGACTACAACACGGAGATGGCGTATTTCGGATGTACACAGTTCCCTCTGGCTGAACTTCTGAGGACGTCCTTCGCGGAATATCAGTTTACGCGTCTGTACAATGAGCCGTCGCAGGAAGTGACCATAGGGGAGAAAGTCTTTAAAGTTGAGAACATCCTGCATGCCGACTCCCTTTTCTTTGATTTTTTCGACTATGAATGGATTACCGGGAGCCCCGCGCAAAGTCTTGACAATATCCATTCGGTAGTGCTCACGGAATCAGTGGCAAAGAAGCTTTTTGGCGATGGAAATCCTATGGGGCAGATCATCAGTCTGAATACGGATTATGACTTCACCGTTACCGGCATCCTGAAAGACCCGCCAAAGAACAGCAGCCAGCCATTCGGAATGATCATCCCGCTGGGGTTCCTGAATAAAGAATACCTTGAGCTTGACATTGACCGCTGGACAATAACCATTTCCCATGTCGAAACCTATGTGAAGTTGCCGGCAGGAACGGATCCAGAAACATTTGAAAAGAAGATGAACGAAGTCATCCAGGATAATATTGAGAACAGGATTACCCAAAACAGCGTTTACCTTCTCCAGTCCATTGATGAGATTCATTACACTCCTGATTTCGAAAACATTCACAACACCTATTCTACTACCCGGAAATCATTGTTGATTTACGCCTTCATTGGTATTCTCATCATCGTCATTGCCGGAATCAATTTCATCAACCTATCCATAGCCCAGGGCATCAAGCGTTCGCGGGAGGTGGGCATCCGTAAGGTTATCGGGGCAAGCAGGAGGCAGATATCCATGATATTCATAACCGAAACGATGCTTTTATCCATCCTGGCCCTGATCATTGCCATCATCATTACGGAGATCAGCCTGCCGCATATCAACGACTTCCTGGGGAACAATATTCATCTGGCCATATACTCCGACTGGCAGTTCATCCTGTATGCCATTGGGGTAATTCTGGCGGTGACCCTTATCTCAGGGTTATACCCTGCACTGGTCTTATCTTCCTTCAGTCCCATTGAAGCAATCAGGAAAGCAGTCAGCGGGTCATCACACCGGCGGCTGAGCCTGAGGAACATACTGCTGGCCATCCAGTTTGTGATATCAGTGGTGCTGATCATCAGTTCCATTGCCATTTCCCTTCAGATGAAGTATATTCTGAACAAAGACCTGGGCTTTGAAAGTGAAGATGTGGTGGTATTCGATCTGCCCGGCCAGGAAGAGAATGACCTTAATGCAGTCCGGCGGAGCATGGAAAGTATCAAGGAAATAGAAAACTATAGCCTTGCCTTTTCCAGTCCGACCGACGGCCACAACATGGGCACCAATTTTGAGTCGAGGGATTCGGATGTCAAAGGTGATATGACGGCTAACATCAAATTCGCCGACAGTTCCTACCTCAGCACCTACAATCTCCGCTTGCTTGCAGGAAGCTGGTATCCATCGAGGCATCCTGAAGACTCGGTATTTTCCTGGGTAGTCAATGAGAGGCTCATTGGCATGCTGGGTTTTGGATCTGCACCCGAGGCTCTTGGGAAACATCTCATGGTCAGCGGGCTTCATGGCAGGATCATTGGGGTTGTAAAGGATTTCCATGTGTATTCACTGGCCGAGAAGATTGATCCGATAGCATTTACCTACCTGCCAAGATATTTTTCCAAACTCCACATCAAAACCTATCCAGGCAATACGGAGCAGGTGATCCTGCAGGCCGAGGAAGCATTAAAAGATATCTATCCGAAGAATATCATTGAGTATAATGTTTACGGAGAGATGCTGGAAGACATGTATTCCCTGGAGACCAAGCTCCTGAATATCATACGTTTTTTTACCATTGTGGCCATCTTCATTGCCGGTTTGGGACTACTGGGCATGGTATCCTATGTCATCGTACAGCGCACCCGTGAGATAGGAATACGGAAGGTGCTGGGCGCTTCCGTGGCCGGCATCGTGTACCAGCTGAACCGGAATTTCATTCGTATCATCATCATCTCGAACATCATCGCCATTCCACTGGGCTGGTATGCCATGCATGAGTGGCTGCAGCAGTTTGAGTTCCGGACCGTACTTCACTGGTGGATCTTTGCGTTGGCCTTTATCCTGTCTTTGCTGATCGGGCTGGCCACCATCCTGTTCTTCTCGGTGAGGGCGGCGCTGGCGAATCCGGTGGAGGCGATAAAGTGTGAATAGAGGGGAAGATCGAAGATCTAAGAACAAACGATCGAAGATCGAAGATTGGATTTTAGATTTATAGATTTTCATATCTGTGATCATATCATCCATCGTAGATTGTTTGTTCTTCGATCTTCGATCATGTATTTCAAAATTCTTTATTAACTTTATGGCAGGGTACTCCATTGTTAATCCCAAAAATGTTCTTTCGCCATGAAACACCTCATACATTGCCTTCTTCTATTTGTTATCTCTTCTTTTTGTTTCTCCCAGGAAGTCAGTATCCTCAACAATATTGAGGGCCAGCCATCTTCGGTTATCCTGAAATTGTCGGATACAACGTACATACATCCTGTCAAAGACGGCGAGATACCGGAGCATATCAGCTTTGATGGTCGCTATAATATTTCCCCGAAATATCATTTTGAGAGGAATCCAACGCATGGATCTGATTTTCTGGACATGCATATGGACAGTATTGAACCAGGAATCCTTCCTGAAGCGGATCTACCGTATAAAGTAAAATATACCTCCGATGGTTCCAGGATTGTGATCATCTATCATCATTCCAACAATGTGGTGGTGTATGATGCAGAGGATCTGAGTATCCTGGCCGACATTAAGATCGGGGAAGGGCCCGAAGACCTGTTTGTCAATGAAGACAGGATCTATGTCAGTTGTTATTACTCGGACGACATATACATCATCAGTCTCGATGATTATTCCATAGAAGACCACTTTTTCGTCGATCCACAGCCCAGCGTGATCGAAGTGAACCAGAGCGAGGACATTATTTATATTGGGTTTGATATGAGGGAGCATTGGAAATTGGCTGATCTTGCAGCGTTTGGACTGAGTACTCACAAGAAACTTTGGGAAAACAGTTGGCCCTTTATTGAACAGATCAATATGTGGGAAGGCTGGATTGGCCGGAAGGTGTATACCCTGTCACGTTTTGAGCTTATCGGGAGCGACCGCTATATTGCTTCCCTTAGGAACGGGGGAATGCTGGCTATCATCCTGGATGCCTTCACCGGGGAAGTGGTAAAGACTTTTTACAGACCGGGAGAAGGTGTTGTGAATTTTAAAGCTTCTCAAACCGGCGACACTTTATTTATGCAATCCAGGAAACAGGATTCCATAATATTTTACAGGGTGGATGCATACACACATAAGGTTTTGGATTCAGTTATCACACCCAAAGAATCCATGATCGGCTTCTGGTACTGGCAGGATAATCTGGCTGTAAATAAAGATGGCAGCAAGATGTTTCTTGAAATTGGGAATATTGCAACGGGCCAATATGGCGTTATGGCGGATTTTGATTCTCACGTTGTTAAGCTGATTCCACTTGAACAATATGACGATGCACAAATTGACATGGTCCAGTCATACGATAAAAGATATACCATCACCATGGGAGATAAATACCGGATCTTTGACTTTGAACTGGAGGATTATGTTTATAACGAATATTTAACGCTATTTGGGAATTACAAGGTGATGGCCTCATCTCCGGTATCCTATGATTTTATATGGTGCGATTTTCTTGCCAACAAGGATATCACCAACTGGAAAAAGAATGAGACAATTAATGTTTTTAATTTTGACGACCCTGCCAACCTTGTAAAGACCGACAGTGCCATTTGTGGTGTGCAACCCGAAGCTGATCTTACATATTCTGCTGTTTTGAACAATACGCATGAAAAGATCATCACTGCCAATCCTCTTTCAGGAAACATCAGCATCATAAACGCAAACACCTATGAAGTGGATACCCTCCTGGATATTGAAGAAATAAGCACCATTGTGCAGGTAAATGATGACCATTTGTTAATGGGAGGAAGTGATATCCGCCAACTTTTGCTGTTTGACATACCTACACTCAGTATCATAAAGCAATTCAACGCCAATGGTTTCGACATGATCATGCCGGGGCCTTACCAGGAATATGCTTACGCTTATAGCAGGAAAGAACATCAACTTATAAAGATCCGACTGGATGGTGCGAACAGTGTCATTGAGCAAAAACTCGACATCACAGATTATTTCGCATATTATGTCACATGGGAGTATACCTACTCTCCTGAAATATCCCCCGATGGAAAGTACATTATCATTGGGCAACAATATACTGCCCTGGTTATCGACACTGAACTGATGGAAGTGGTTGCCAACGTTACCTTGTCCGGTCGCTGTATCCATGACATGGCTTTCACGGAAGACAGCAAAAGGGTTTGCATACCATTTTGGTTTCTCACTCCGACATTTGATATCGTCTATCTTGATGGTTCCGGTTCCTACCTGGAAAATACCATCAGTGCCGATGACGGCTATGGTGGTATGTCTGTTGAGTTTAACAGGATCGACAAAAAGTTTTATATTGCAAGGAGAGACGATATCTGGGTAGTAGATCCTGAAACAGCCATTATAGAAGACACCATTGATTTTGAGCCTGTCGACCCGCAGGTCCAGATCTGTATTGACCCGCAGGGAAAACCCATTGTCAACACCATGCGTTACCTTTACCATGACGGAGTGGAGTACCACATGAAGGAACCCACACGTAGCATGTATGTGGATTACGCCAGCCAGAAATGCATCATCCCCAGTCCCGGCCCCGACCGGGTTTACATCCTGGATTTTCTGACCACCACCATGCATGAAATCCCGGTGACGAAAAGCAGCAAAGAAGTCAGTATCTTTCCGAATCCTGCATCAGATCAACTCACTATAGAATCAGGCAAGCCATTCCAAAGGATTGAAATATACAATGCCTCAGGGCAGCTATTATTTGGCAAGGATTACAGAAATACAATAACCACCCTAAATGTGGGAGATTATTCGCCGGGGATTTATATTGTAAGGGTTGGATTGGGTGATGAAAGTGTTGCCAGGAAGGTTGTGATAGAGAAGTGACCCCTCGACTCGCTCGGTACAGGCCCTCGACTCCGCTCGGCACAAGCCTCGACTTCGCTCGGCACAAGCCTCGACTTCATGAATATATTCATCAATTTCATTATAATTCCATTTTTTTCTACATTTGTTGTGAATTTTTTAACAAATTATACAACCTTTACACTTATATACATTGTCTACGTCCAATAATTTAATCTTTTCATAAACCTTACACCCAAGTTAACTATGAAAAAATCATGGATCATTATTCTTGCCTGCCTGCTGCTAACCACTATGTTCAGCACTGCCCAAACACTTACGCATACATACAGGTTTAATGCACCTCAGATAACTCAAAATGAAGACGGTTCCAGTTTTGTTGAGATTCAGGGATGCTTTAACCTGGGCGATGAAGGCACTCCTCTGCTTCCCTGGTTTGGGGCCGATCTGCTGTTACCACAGGGACAAGAAATTACCGGTATTAAAATTCTCGATGTGAAGTATGGGAAAACCATCCACAACATTCATATTATGCCTGCGCCCGGTCAATTCCCCATCTCCATTGGTGCTCCCGACGGATATAAGGCAGTTCCGGTCCAGGAAATTTATTCTTCCAGCCAGCCTTATCCTTCCAGCCCGGTC
>JAHJRE010000046.1 GCA_018831055.1 Bacteroidota bacterium | reverse complement strand
CCCAGCCCCCAGTCCCCAGCTCCCAGCCCCCAGCTCCCAGCCCCCAGCCCCCAGACTCCCGGCCCCCAGTATCCAGCTTCCCAAAAAACACTTTTCTCTGCCAAACATAAACTTTTCATTAAAAAAATATTAAGAAATTGTTAATAATTTCTTCTTAGCTATAACAATGATTGTTCACGAGGTTATTTCATAATTTTTCAACCGTTCCGTGTTGATAAAATTCCCCCCGAAACCCTTGCAATTAGCTTATCTTAGCAAAACATATCCGTTAGCAGCACAATTGTTGTAATATCCAATTAATCATTTGCTTACTGTTGTGAAACACTAAATAATTCATCCGATGAACGAAGACCTTTTTGTCAATATAAATCAGCAAAAAGAAACCAAGGAAACGAGCAACTATTATGAAAAGGTAATAGAGCAAAGGACCCGGCCGGGTATCCAACCCGAGCCCAAACCGGCCGAGGCTTCTGTCGAAAAGGAAACTCCGGCTGCAGTCCCGGCCCGGTCAGAATTGACCAGCTATCCTTACGAAGAAGTTATAGAGAAGGCTACAGAGTATTTCCAGGGAGATTCCCTTGCCGCCAACGTGTGGGCAAATAAATATGCCCTGAAAGACAGCAACGGGAAACTGTATGAACTCACCCCTGATGATATGCACCGCCGTCTTGCCCGCGAAGTGGCCAGGATAGAAAGGAAATATCCGAACCCACTGACAGAGGATGAGTTGTTCGAGCTGTTTCGCCACTTTCGTTACATCATTCCCCAGGGTAGTCCTATGGCCGGAATAGGCAATGATTTTCAGATTTCTTCCCTGTCGAATTGCTTTGTGATCGGTCAGCAGAATAACTCCGATTCTTACGGAGCCATCCTGAAAACCGATCAGGAGCAGGTTCAGCTTATGAAGCGCAGGGGCGGGGTGGGGCATGATCTTTCCGGGATCAGGCCACAGGGTAGTCCGGTCAAAAATACTGCGCTTACATCCACCGGTATAGTTCCCTTCATGGAAAGGTATTCCAATTCAACCCGCGAGGTTGCCCAGGATGGTCGCCGCGGTGCCCTGATGCTCTCCATATCCATCAAACACCCCGATTCGGAAAAATTTATCGATGCTAAACTGGAACAGGGAAAAGTTACCGGCGCTAATGTTTCTGTTAAGCTGGACGATGAGTTCATGCAAGCTGTGCAGAATAACGAAACCTATACCCAGCAGTTCCCCATTGATAGTGAGAATCCTGTGTTTGTAAGGGATATCAATGCCCATGAATTGTGGAACAAGATCATCCATAATGCCTGGAAATCGGCTGAACCCGGTGTCCTTTTCTGGGATACGGTGTTACGCGAATCCGTACCCGATTGCTATGCCGATCTTGGCTATAAAACCGTTTCCACCAATCCCTGTGGTGAAATCCCCCTTTGCCCATACGACAGCTGCCGGTTATTAGCCGTCAACCTCTATAGTTACGTTGACAAACCCTTTACCTCGGAGGCCAGTTTCAATTCGGAACTTTTTACCAAACATGCACACCTTGCCCTGAGGATCATGGATGATATCATCGACCTGGAAATAGAGAAGATTGATGCCATCCTGAAAAAAATCAACTCTGATCCTGAAGATGAAGAAATCAAACGTGTGGAACGCAATATGTGGGAAAATATTCGCAGGATGACGATTAACGGGCGCCGCACAGGTATTGGAATTACAGCCGAAGGTGATATGCTTGCCGCCCTCAGCTCACGCTACGGCTCTGAGGAAGCCATCAGTTTTGCTACGGAAGTCCATAAATTGCTTGCCATAGAAGTTTATAGCTCTTCCGTGAAGCTTGCCAGGGAAAGAGGAGCTTTTCCGGTTTTCGACAGCGAAAGGGAAAAAGATAACCCTTTTATTTCCAGGATTCGTGAAGCCGCACCCAGGGTTTATGAAAACATGCTCAAATACGGCCGCAGGAATATTGCCATGCTTACCATCGCCCCAACAGGCAGCGTTAGTATTTGTACCCAAACAACATCCGGTATCGAACCGGCTTTCATGATCGCATACAAACGGAGAAGAAAAGTTAATCCCAACGATAAAAATGTGACGGTCAGCTTCGTGGATGAAGTCGGAGATGCCTGGGAAGAATATAACGTTTTCCACCCGAAGTTTGAAGTTTGGCTTAGCGTAAACGGTTACAACGTTGAGAAGGTCAAGCAGATGAACGACAAAGACCTGCAGAAGATCATCCGTAAGTCGCCATATTTCCAGGCTACTTCCAACGATATCGACTGGGTCAGCAAAGTGAAGATGCAAGGCTCCATCCAGAAATGGGTTGATCACAGCATCAGTGTTACCGTTAACATTCCGGAGGAGACTCCGGAGGAACTGGTAAGTCAGATCTATATGACCGCATGGGAAAGTGGTTGCAAAGGCATGACCATCTATCGTGATGGTTCCAGAAGCGGCGTGCTTGTGAGTTCAGACAAAAAGAAGGAAGATAATCCGGATGAATTTCGTGAAACCAATGCACCCAAAAGGCCCTGCAGTCTGGAAGCTGAAATTGTAAGATTTCATAATGATAACGATAAATGGGTCGCTGTGGTAGGGCTTCTGAACAATAAACCTTATGAAATATTCACCGGTAAGGAAGAAGGGTTCTTTCTTCCAAAATGGGTTGACAAAGGATGGGTTTTGAAGAATAAAACGGAAAACGGAAAAAACCGTTACGACTTTCAGTTCCTGGATAAAGACGGATACAAAATAACCATGGAAGGGCTTTCCCGTCAGTTTGACAAGGAATACTGGAATTATGCCAAGCTGATCTCCGGGATCCTGAGACATGGAATGCCATTGCCCTTTGCCGTGGATCTGGTTGGTAATCTCCAATTGGAAAAAGACTCCATCAATACATGGAAGAATGGTGTGGTCAGAGCGCTAAAAAAATTCATACCAAACGGTACGAAAATCAAAAAGCAAATCTGTGAGGCCTGCGGGGAAGCAGATACCTTACAATACCAGGAGGGTTGTATGGTTTGTACTCACTGTGGAAACTCCAAATGCTCGTAAAAGCAACTAATTATTGATTGACGCAAAAAAACCACCCGTCGCCCGACAGGTGGTTTTTGTTTTATGTTTGTTTATCTTTTTACTGAAGGATAAAGCGTACCGGCAGGTTATACTGTACACGTACCGGCTTTCCCCTTTGTTTTCCGGGATTCCACTTTGGCATGCTCTGGATCACACGGATGGCCTCCTCATCACATCCACCACCAATGCCCCTGAGAACCTTTATGTCGGAAACGGAACCATCACGCTCTACTACGAAAGTTACGTAAACAGTTCCCTGAATCCCGCTCTCACGAGCCATCTGTGGGTATTTGATATTGGCCCCAAGATACGCGTAAAGCTTTTCTATCCCTCCCGGAAATTCTGGCATGGATTCAACGACAATGAAAATGGGAGCTTCCTCTTCAACCTCTTCTTCGTCAACCTCTACCGGAACGTATTCATCCATTTCGGTGTCCTGGTCCGCCTCAACGTCAATCTGAATGTCATCTTCAACTTCAATGTCGTCTTCCACAAGATTCAATACTACAACTTTTTTCGGAGGTGGCGGAGGTTGCAGTTGTTTCTTCTGAATGGTGATCTCTACCATTTCTTCCTGAACATCTTCCGAGATCCTGTCGCCAAATCCTTCAACGGTTTTGTCGAAGGTTTTCCATTCAAAAGCCAGGAAAATGACGGCAAGGGCAACGATTAAGCCAATTTGCCTGAATATGATCTTTTTATTTTCAAGATCTGCTTTGGGTGTTTTCTTGGAATCCATAATTGTTAATTTTGAATGATCCTGAATTCGTTGGCTAAAATATCAATAAATTTTATTAGTCTCTACTTTTTATGTCTTAATTTTCTATTAAATAACCTGTATGCGCCCCATCCTGTAAAACAACCTATCGTGTTGGCTGCAAAATCAAACACATTTCCGCTCCTTCCTGTGAAAACAAAGACCTGCATTACTTCAGTTATCAAACCCAAAACTATGCCAAACAGCAATGCGTAAACCACATAATGATAACGCAAGCCTGGGAATTGATATTGTTTCCTTAAACCT
>JAHJRE010000045.1 GCA_018831055.1 Bacteroidota bacterium | reverse complement strand
TTCGTGTATTTGTGGCCATTATTTTTTGTTGCCACGAATGCACGAATACTCGCTTTTCATTCGTGTATTTGTGGCTATTATTTTTTGTTGCCACGAATGCACGAATATTCGCTTTTCATTCGTGTATTTGTGGCCATTATTTTTTGTTGCCACGAATGCACGAATAACCGTTCTTCATTTGTGCATTCGTGGCATTTTTATAAAACTACTCTTTTATAATTTAATTTCATTTCGCCAAAGTTCACTACTAATGCCAATTGATTCGATGATACTTTCAGGTAATTTAATGCTTGAGCAATAAATTCATGAGAAATTCCTGAAACTCCTTTTACCTCAAGAATAATTCTATCGAAGACAACAAAATCAGCATAAAATTTATGTGGGAGTATAATGCCTTTATAATTTACATCGTACATTTTTTCCCTTTCATAAGGAATATTGGCCTTTTTAAATTCTAATTCAAGAGCGTCTTTATAAACAATTTCAAGAAAACCGGCTCCAAGATTATTGTGCACTTCCAAGCACTTGCCAATAATTTGATAACTTTCTTCTTTAAAAATGACTTTTTCCATATTGGGTATTTTGTTGCCACGAATGAATGAATGACCTTCCTAATTCGTGCATTCGTGACCATTTTTTTCCTCTGACACGAATGAATGACCTTCTTAATTCGTGCATTCGTGGCATTTATTTTCTTGCCACGAATGCACGAATGCTCGCTTTTCATTCCTGTATTCGTGGCTATTTTTTTGCATTAACCTTAATAAAGTTAACACAAAATAAGTAATCTTTTCAACAAAATTACTTTCGTTAACAGATTGCCACAAACCAATGAAGAGCCCAATAACCTTGCTCAGCAAGTAATTTCTTACCTTTGCACCGAATTATCTGATTTAAGTAATGAAGATATTAATGATCCTTGGCGGGGAGTTTCCTCCGGATATCAGGGTGGAGAACGAGGCTTTGGCTTTGCTGGAATCCGGGCATGAGGTTACCATCGCATGTCAGACCCGATCCGGGAAAGCGGTTTCGGAAACCTATAAAGGCATCCGGATCCTGAGAAAGCCTATACCGCAAATCGTTTACAAATCGAGCGTTGGCTGCCTTAAGTTTCCCGTTTATTTTAATTTCTGGAAAAGCTTTCTGCAAAAAGTTTTTTCCGGTAATGGCTTTGACGCCATTCATGTTCACGACCTGCCGCTTGCATCCGTTGGTATTCGTTTCGGTAAAAAGCTGAATATCCCGGTAATTCTTGATCTGCATGAGAACTGGCCGGCCATGCTGTTAACCGCGGAGCACACCAATTCTATGCTTGGCAGGCTTCTTTCCTCCGAACAACAATGGAGAAAATACGAAAAGGAAATGACCCTGGAGGCAGACCGTATTATTACCGTTGTTGAAGAGATGAAAGACAGGATCATCGCACTGGGTAATGATCCTGAAAAAATAACCGTGGTATCCAATACAGCCAACATACCGCAACTGAAGCTTGACCCGGCCCTGCTGCCCGATCCCCGTTACAGGACACTGATCTATGCAGGTGGACTAACCTTCCACCGCGGTTTACAGGTGATCATAAAAGGACTTCGTGAGATCCGTGAATCCATTCCACATATCCGTCTTTGGCTGGTCGGGGAAGGAAGGTACCGGGAAAGCCTGATGGAACTTGCCTCCCGGGAAGGGGTCAGCAACCTGGTAGAATTCAAAGGTTATCAGCCTTTCGATATCATGTTTGCCCTGGTACAGCAAAGTGATGCGGCGCTTATACCGCATCTGAGATCGGAACAAAACGACAATTCTTCTCCAAACAAGATATTCCAATACATGTATGCATCCAAACCGGTGATATCCAGCAACTGCACTTCATTACAGCGTGTAATCACCGAAACCGGAGCAGGCATAACCTATAAAGACACTGACCCACATGACTTTGCCACTGCCACAGTAACACTGCTTTCCGATCCGGAACTTCATACATCAGCGGGCAAAAAAGGACATGAAGCCGTCATTAACCGCTACAACTGGGATATCACCAAACTAAACCTGCTCAACCTTTACCGGATATACAATAAAAGTTAAACATGATATATACTTAAGAGACTTCCTGGCGTTAATTCGCAAATACAAACTATCTTAGCCATTTATTTGTATTGTATGCTCGACCGTCTTCGGAACACGCTGAAGCACTCCATCATTTACGGACTTGGTAAACTCGGGACCAAGATCATCGGGTTGGTATTGCTCCCCCTTTACACCGAATACCTGACCACGGAGCAATACGGAATGCTTTCCTTGCTGGAAGCCACATCCCAGATTATGGTGGGAATGTTGGGATTCCGTTTGTCGGCTGCCATGATGCGATGGATTGCCACAGAAAAGGATCAGCAAAAAAACAAAACAGTAGTATTTACAACATATCTGTCCACCTTTTTCTTTTCCCTTGTGATCTGCCTGATCCTGATACCTTTTACCGGTTTTCTATCAGAACTTTATTTTGATTCCGGGGATTTTTCCCGGTACTTCCTGATCCTGATCATTTCCGTAGCCATCGACCTGCCCAACCAGGTAACCTTCGATCTTATCCGCATGGCTGAAAAATCCTGGCTTTTCGGGCTCATCATCGTTTCAAAGCTGGCTGTGGTCCTTGGGTTGAATATTTATTTCATCGTGCATTTGCATCTGGGTGTGGAAGGTATTATCCTGGGTATGCTTTCAGGAAACCTGGTCATGCTGCTGATGTCACTGCCTTTCATCCTGAAACGGGTAAACTACCGTTACGAATTCAGTACATTCAGAGAACTGTTTGGGTTCGGTTTCCCGCTGATATTTGCAACCATGTCGGTGATGATACTTTCCTTTGCCGACCGGTTCATCATAAAAAAGATGCTCGATCTCTCCGAAGTGGGTATTTACACCGTGGGGTATAAAATTGCCGGAGTAATTAACCTGGTTGTCCTGCAAGCCTTTTCTCTCGGTTTTATCCCCACGGCTTACAAGATGTTCGACAAACCTGAGGCAAAGAGGTTTTTCTCCAAGATACTCACGTATCTCACCTATGTTCTGATGCTGGCTGTATTGGTCATTTCCTTTTTTTCCCGTGAGGTGATCGAAGTGTTTACCGCCAAGCCGGAATACTGGCCGGCTTACAAGATCGTTCCCATCATTGCATTCACATTCCTGGTGAAGGGATGGCAATCGGTGGTGGTCATGGGTATGCACAGGGCGAAGAAAACATTCCTGGTGGCAGCAACAGTAATGGTTGCCGCCATCCTGAACATTGGGTTGAATTTCGCGCTCATTCCATTCCTGGGTATATACGGATCGGCGCTGGCTTCCGTAATTGCCACCTTTATTGGGGTATACCTGAGCTACCGGTATTCACAGAAATATTTCCCCATAAACTATGAATTCGTTAAGATCATCAAGATCCTGATCACAGGGATAGGGCTGTTGATCGTGTATTATTACATAAATGAACTGACCCTGGTTTTGAGGTTATTCCTAAAAGTCATACTTTTGATGTCCTTTCCTTTCCTGTTATACCTCATTGGGTTTTACGACAAGGTAGAGCTGGAAAGGATAGGTAGTTTCTGGAGAAGCTGGCGTAATCCGGGAAGGTGGAAGGAAAATCTGAGAAGGGTTGTGAAAAGCAAGGATGATGATGAATAGATCATTTAAACATAACGGGCACATATGCATTGCAGGTGCGGGGATGATAGGAACCGCTTTGGGAAACCGTCTTGCATCGGGCAACGGATATAAGGTCCGGCTGTTTACGGTGGAGCCTGATGTTGCGGAAACCATTAACGGAAAGCACATAAACCAGAAGTATTTCCCTAACATGAAGTTAAGCCGCAGGCTATTGGCAACCACAGATCCTCATTGCCTGAACGGAACGGATGTGATTTTCCTTGCGGTCCCATCCACCGTGATTGTGGAGTTTATAGCCAGCCAAAAGAACGAGATCAGCCATGACACCATCCTGATCAACCTGGCAAAAGGTTTTGGTACGGCAGACCGCATCATCACCGATTGCCTTGAAGAGATCATCCCAAACCCTGTTTGTTCGCTGAAGGGGCCGACATTCGCGAGGGAGATCCTGAGTTCCGCACCCACGGCTTTCACCTTTGCCTCCCGGGATAAGAGCTTATTCCCTGTGATGGCAGATTTATTCGGTGAAACGGGTATTTATCTCGATTTTACGAACGATGTCCATGGAGTTGAAATAGTAAGCATCCTGAAAAACATTTATGCTATTGCCCTGGGAATAGTGGATGCCCATTTCAACAGTCCTAACCTGCGCTTTCTCGTCCTCACCAGGGCATTTGCCGAAATGCGGAAAGCATTGGTTTTCCTGGGAGGACAAGAAGAAACCCTTTATCATTACTGCGGATATGGTGATTTCAGTCTTACCGCCCTGAATGACCTGAGCAGGAACCGTACCCTGGGGTTGCTTATTGGTAAAGGATTTTTCATTGAAGATATCTCCGACAAGGTCGTCCTGGAAGGCAGAATAGCCCTGAACGTATTTATCAATAAATTCAGCGAACTGGGGAAATCGGAACAGGATTTTCCTATACTTTTTGAGTTGTTCAAAGTCTTTAACCTCGACTACAAAGTCTCAAATTTCGTGAACAACCTGTTGGTCAGGATAGACTCCAGGATTGAATTATAAAACTAAATCAGGAAATTATGGAAACCACCAAAAACCGCATCCTGGTGCTTGCCCCACATACCGATGATGGGGAACTGGGTTGCGGAGGGACCATTGCCAAATTCATTGAAGAAGGAAAGGAAGTGTTTTATGCAGCATTTTCCACAGCCAAGGAATCGCTGCCACAGGGTATGCCTGACGACACCCTGGAAACCGAGGTTAAGGAGGCCACTCTCCGATTGGGTATACCGGACAGCCACCTGATCATTCATGGTTATACAGTCAGAAAACTCAACTATTCCAGGCAAAACGTACTGGAAGACATGATCCGGATGAAAAGGGAGATCAATCCCGATCTGGTTTTCATGCCATCACCCAACGATCTTCATCAGGATCACAACACCGTGGCCATGGAGAGTATGCGGGCATACAAAGACCTCAGCATCCTGGCCTATGAACTCCCATGGAACAATATTAATTTCAACACCCAGGCTTTCGTAAAGCTGGAGAAACGGCATATTGAAAAAAAAGCACATGCCCTCGAAGCTTATGCTTCCCAGATGAAGCGATCGTATCTGAACCGTGAGTTCATTTTTAGTTGGGCCATGACGCGCGGAGTGCAGATCAAAACCGTTTATGCGGAGACATTTGAAGTGATCCGCTGGATCATTTAAACGAGATCAATGGAAGACAATAGTTTACAGGATTTAAACCGAAAGCGCAAAGCCGGGTTTTACAAGGATGAGCATGCCGAATCTTATCTCAGACATGTGAATGAAATCCTGCAAAACGACGAAAGCAAAGATTATCTGGACCTGGAAGAAGAGCACGCAACGCTGTTTGTTTTCGGTCTTCCCAGGTCAGGGACCACTTTCATGGGGCAATTGACAGCACATTCCTTTGATACAGGCTATATCAACAATTTCATGGCCCGGTTCTGGCTGGCCCCGGTGACGGGGATAAAACTATCTTCCATCATCCTGGGAAACAAACACAGTGCAGGATTTGAATCGGAATACGCCACAACCCTCAGACTGGAAGATCTGCACGAGTATGGATATTTCTGGCGATACTGGCTGAAAAAGGATACGATACCCGATATCCTGAGTTCCCGGGAAAATGAGGCGTTTATCGATTGGGCAGGATTGAAGAAAACCGTGTTGAACATGCATTACGCGTTTGGGAAGAGCTGGGCATGTAAAAATATTTTCGGAGCTTATCATATAAAAAAACTATCCGGGGTATTCAGGAAAAGTATGTTTATATACATAGAAAGGGACCCTCTGGATGTTGCCGTTTCCATAATGGATGCCAGGAAGAAGTTTTACCACGACCCGAAAACATGGTGGAGCACAGTCCCCTATGAATATCCTACGCTAAAAGACCTGAGCGCAGAAGAACAGGTAGCCGGGCAGGTTCATTATTTAAGGAAATTTTATGATCAGGAATTATCCGGTATTGATCCGTCAAGGGTCATCCGGGTCAGGTATGAACAAGCGGCGGCCCATCCACAGGAGACAGCCAGTCTCATCCGGAACATGACCATGGAAGCCACCGGAACAGAGCTGACACCCCTTCCCGGCCTGCCTGAAAGTTTTGCAGTCCGAACCTATGAACACCGGAAAGAAGAAAAAAAGCGCTTTGCAGACATCATGAAGCAATTCAAATAAACCCCATGGAAAACCAAAAAACCGTCGCCATTCATCAACCGAATTTTTTACCGTGGCTGGGGTATTTTCATAAAATGGTCCATAGTGATGTTTTTATCCTATTTGATGATGTTCAGTTTCCCAGAGGGAAAACCTTCGGTAACAGGGTTCTGATAAAAACACCAAACGGAGAAAGCTGGCTTACAATTCCGGTACAAGGAAAAGGAGATTTATTATTATTCAATCAAATAGAAATCAGCGATTTAACATGGCTTAAAAAAGCTATCCGCACTATCCAGGTATGCTATTCAAAAGCACCACACTATAAAGAAGTATTTCCAGGATTGGAAGATATCTTTTCCCGCAGATTTCAAAGGCTCTATGAACTTAACATATCTCTGATAGAATACCTGGTAAAAATTTTAGGCATAAAAACAATCATAACCTCATCTTCAGCAATAAAAACAGATACAAACGATCAACCACCAGGAAAGATAATAGATTTGATATTATCTGTTGGAGCTAATCAATATATTTCCGGAAAGGGCGAAGGCTCAAAAAGATATCTTGATGAAAACGTATTCCGGGAAAAAAGGATCAAATTGATTTGGCAAGACTTTCAGCATCCTGAATACAAACAGCTTTACGGCGAATTTATTCCTAATCTTTCAATAATTGATATGGTTTTTATGGAAGGGCCGGAAAAAACTCTTGAAATACTTAAAAATATCAGGATATCTTCTCAATAACCGTTACAAGTTTTTCAGTAAGATTTCTTCTCGAGTAATTTTTATATTCCTGGCCTTGTAAATCCAGGTTCCTATTAATTTTCCATTTTAAGAACAGATCCCTCAGATAAGACATAATTCCCTCTTTATTTTCATAATCGATAGCCCTGCCTGCCTGACACTCCTGTAATATTTGTGAAGCATTGCCGTCTTCAGGTCCAATACAAATAATTGGCTTTTGAGCTCCAAGATAATCAAATATCTTTCCCGATAAGATACCTTTATTATAATCAGCCCTTCTCAGGAATAAAATTAGTGCGGTGCTTTTTTTCAAATATGAAACTGATTCATTATGCGGAACGTATGGAGTTGTCCTTACACAGTCTGCTATCCCAAACCTTGCAAAAATTTCATAAACACTCGGATTAATATTCCCAATAAAATGACAAAAAACCGGAATATCGGGAAATTCATTTTTAATGTTTCTTAAAGATTCTACAAATACATTCATTTTGCCGGTATCGTTTGTCAAAGACCCTGTATAGGTAATCACAAATTCGTTTTGTGGAGGTTCACCAGGGGTTTTAAAATCGTCTTCATCAAACCCGTTTGGTAAAACAACAATCTTCCCCGGACAGATTTTATCCGATTTTTTCCTGATCAGGTCTTTCAGGGCCTGGCTGACAATGGTAAGGCGGTGGCAACCCTCAACGACTTTTCTTTCCAGGTTAGCGTCAATTCTTTTGGCCAGGCGGGTATGATAAAATGCATCGTAATAAAAGATATCGGTCCATGGATCCCGGAAGTCGGCTATCCAGTTCACACCTGTCAGGTTTTTCAGTTCCAGGCCGGCCAGATGCACCGAATGCGGTGGCCCGGTTGTAATGATGGTATTGATCTTATACTCTGAGATAATGCGTATCCCTTCGTCTACGGCATAACGCTTCCATCCTATCCGGCTATCGGGAAGAAAAAGATTGCCCCGGATAAAACGGGATGTCTTTTGCATCAGAGAAGGTTTTCGCTCATTGTCGAAACTGCTGTGCGGATAATTTCCCTTGCCAATAAGCTTCCTGTAAATGTTGAATAACTCGAATGTATTGGTTTTAAACACTTTTAGCCCGGCCGGTATTTCATCTGCCAGGGAAGGGTCCAGCACGGGATAGGAAGCTTTTTCGGGTTTTACGGTAAGAACATAAGGCTCATACCCGAACTCCGGGAAATACTTCACGAACTTCAGCCACCGTTGCACCCCGGATCCCCCGCTGGGAGGCCAGTAATAGGTTATAACCAGTACCCGTTTCATTATGCTTCCTGTTTTGTCTTGCGGAAACCTGTGAAAAGTGCCCCCAATACCAGTATAATGAGAACGATGGAGCTGATAAGGGAAATAATTTCCCCCCGGTAATATATTTCCGGTCTGAAAATAAATTCCACGCTATGTTCACCGGCAGGGATGATCATTGCCCTCAGGACGTAGTTAACCCGGAAATGATCAGCAGGTTCCCCGTCAATGTATGCAGTCCATCCGTTCGGATAATAGATCTCCGAGAACACCGCAAGCTGATCGGAGTTTGTGCGGGTAGCATATTTCAGATGGTTAGGGGCATATTCCAGGAAGGAAATCTGTGCAACAGAATCAGGTTGAATAGCAAATTTTTCCAGGAAAGAGGCGAAGCGTTGATCAACCAGGGCGGTTTCGGCAGGGTCGATGGCAGCCAGGGATGTAAGTTCTTCATCCGCGTTCCCTACCATCCTGTAATCCCTCACAAACCAGGCATTACCAAGCGCGAAAGGATTCTCAAGAGGAGCCGATTGGGGGTTGATTATGATGTATTTTGTGTTCAGCATGTTTAAAACGGGGAGTCCGGCGAGTGTGCGGTTTACGCTTTCCGGGGTAGGCTGACCCGACAGGTTGGTCGTAAGCTTCCGGATCTCAGGTGAGATCTGGTATTCAATAAGTTCCTGGTAACGTCCCAGTTTTGCCCCATGATAGCCTCCTATCGATTTATGGAAATAGCTGGTTGCCGCATCATTAAAGGTACTAACCGTCAGGTTCAGCACCCTGAAATTCGGATCCTTGTCTTTCAGGATTTCATTATCCGCAACCGTTGGAATAAAAGGCTGTTCCAGTTTTGATTTTCTCACGAAGTTGTCGTTACTGAGATAACGGCGGTTTACGAACCACATATCGATAAAAATAAAGAAACCGATAAGAAGCAGTGTGTAAACCATCTTGAGCCGGCCGGCATTCCACAGCCAGATGGCACCAAATGACAGTAAAATAAAGATCAGTGAGCGCAGTGCATCCATCCTGAGTATGCGGAGCCTGTCGCCTTCCAAAGCCGACATAATTGCATTGGCAAGGGTTTCGGGGAACCCGACCCGGATAAGTTGACTGCGGTAATATGCATCGGATTCAATATTGGAGCCATAGAACAATCCTGGAAAAACGATAAACAGCAACAGCAATCCACCCAGGATGTAAAGGCTGTATTTCAGATATTTTTTCAGGTTTTCCTTACCGGTTCCATCCTGAAAAATCTTTGCCAATCCAATCATTGCCAGCAGGGGGATGGAGAGCTCGGCAATGACCATTGTCATGGATACTGCGCGGAACTTGTTGTATCCGGGAATATAATCCAGGAAGAAATCGGTAAAGACCATAAAATTCTTACCCCAGGCGAGAAAAAGCGACAGGATGGTAACGGCAAGCAGCCACCACTTATACTTACCTTTAACGACAAACAAAGCCAGTACAAAAAAGAAGATAATGATGGCACCAACATATACCGGTCCGGATGTGAAAGGCTGGGGCCCCCAGTAAACCGATATAGGAAGCTGTCGCACGTATTGTTTGGCTTGTTGAGGAGGGATATTATTTTCAACCAGGACATCATAGACTTTCGAATTCTCGCCGAGGCTGCTGGAAGAAGCTCCTCCTGCAAAATCTGGTATCAGCAGAGTAAACGATTCAGCAACCCCATAACTCCAGTCGGTGATATAATCACGATCGAGTCCGGAGGTTTTATTAACCTCATCCAGTGTGAGTTCTGAAGGGCCGCGTGTTGTAAATCTGGAATGGTCGGCCGTGATCCACAGGCTGGTGATATGGGTACCCACGGCAAGGAATGCGGCGAGGAGCAATACACCTGTAGCTTTCAGGAATTTAGTAAGGCCCTTGTTGCGGATGGCATCGGCAAGTTCAAAGATACCAAAGAAAATAACGATCAAAAGCAGGTAATAGGTTATCTGAAGGTGGTTGGCTCTGAGTTCAAGAGCAAGGAAGAATGCTGTTAGAGCTGCACCTGCGAGATACCTGCCCCGGTATGTAAGAATAATACCGGCCAGTACGGGAGCCATATAACCGATGGCCGCCGCCTTGGTATTGTGGCCTGCCTCCAGGATAATAAAGAAATAAGATGAAAAGGCGAAAGCCATGGCCCCGATAATGCTTAACCACGGATTAACCCGGAGAACCAGGAGTAAAATGAAAAAGCCCAGGAAATAAATAAAAACATAATCGGCAGGATGCGGCAGTCCAAGGCCCAGGTACCTGTCGACATAAGTCATCAGATTATTGTGGAACTTCACGGAAGTCATATATGCCGGCATACCGCTGAACATATTGTTGGTCCACAGCGGCTCCTCCCCTGTTTGTTCACGAAAATCCACAATCTCTTTTGCCATTCCCTGGAATCTCGTAATATCTCCCTGAACAAGTCTTTTACCCTGCAATACGGGATAAAAGAAAGCCAGACTGAGAGTTATAAATAGAACGATTCCAACTAAATACGGATAAAAATGTTTAAAATCATTGAGTTTCATATATCCTTAGTCTTAAAGAAATACTGATATTTCTTACAAATATAAAAGAATAGGTTAATAGCCTTCGTGTTGGAACAAAGAATTAATTGCGTAATAATGTCACTGATCCTTTTAAAGGAGATTCATTTTCATCATTTCCTGAAATAGTGGTTTTGTAATATATCAGGTAATAGTAAACCCCTTGAGGACAGAGTGTATTTTTAAATTTACCGTCCCATTTATCGTCAATGCTGTTGGATTCAAAAAGCTGCTGTCCCCAACGATTAAAAATATACATTTCAAAGTCAAGAATATTAATTCCTTTTGCAAAAAAATAGTCATTTATACCATCTCCATTGGGTGTAAAGCAGTTAGGAACAAAAATAGAAGAATTACAATCATTAATAATAATAGTATCAGAAGTGTAACAATCTTGCATGTATCCTTTAACCCAATATTCTCCTGGCTGTGAAACAATTAAATAAGAATTAGTGGATGCATCATTCCATATGTATGAGTTAAATCCCGAGCCAGGTTCAAGCCAAATAGAGGTACCAGGGCAAACTATAGTATCATTCCCAAGAAACAATTCAGTTAAGTAAATAATATCCAATAACATTGTATCATAAATATAACAACCGTTCATATCCTGATATCTAACCCAATATAACCCTGGTTCATAGGCAAGGTAAGTGTTGGATACAATACTATCCTGCCAAAGTATTTGACCCGACAAATTCCCAGGGTTTAAAAGGATACTTTGGCCCTCACATAAAGATGTATCATTACCAATATTAACGGGATTAACATTAAAATGATCTATCTGTATGGTATCACTATCCTCCCCACACGAATTAGCCACCGTTACGTAATATATTCCTGCTGTATGAACAAACATGATGGAATCTTCCGAACCATCTTGCCACAAATAACTATTATAACCACTACCTGCGCTTAGCAACGCACTATCGCCTGGGCATATTGAGAAATTTTGTCCTAGTTCTATATCTGGATATACTTCCTGGCTAATTTCTATGGTATCCGTTCCGACACAAGATAAGCTATCCAGAACATGAACCCAGTAAACGCCTGGGGAATTCACATGACAAACCGAATCCATCGTTCCATTACTCCACAAATATGACATAAAACCTGATCCTGCATGAAGCACCATATCTATGCTTCCGCAAATAGCTGTGTCATTCCCAAGATTCAAAGTATAACTTTCATTAACCTCAATCTCCTTGATTAGGGTAAGCGTATCATTACAGCTTCTTATTTTTAATTCAACCGGATAAATCCCCGGAAGTAAATACTGATGAATTACATTGTTTCCGAAGGCTGTTATACCATCCCCAAAATCCCATTCCCAATAAGTTGCAAGGCATCCATTTTCGATAAATTGGAATTCGTTGCAAGTACCAGTGGTAACAATATCAAAATTAATATAAGACGGAGTATAAAATGTTCCAGGGATCTCCCCTTCGATTGCATCAGGCACACCGCTTCTAAGACCATTACCACTTATAAAAACTGCATCTTTTGTAAAACCTATATCAGCGATGTTCTCAGCATCAGGATTTGAAATCTCTGCCAAATAGCTTTGTGAGGTACTTTTATTAATAAAAATCTTTCCATTTCCAGCCTTTTCAATACCAGTTGCATAGGATCCCATATATGAATCAATCACTTCTACCTGATTATTTGAAAGATTTATTCGTCCTAAAATAGAACCCTCACTTGGGAAATTAGTCCTCCAATACAGAAATTTACCACTTTCTGAGAATTCAATCCCGGCCAGGTTTTGTGTTGTAATGTCATACTCCCTTATGTTGGATACGGTACCAGATTCAAGATCAAAATCAAATACAACTATATCTCTGTAAAGAGGGTTTGTAGTGCAGGCAGACAATGCCAATTTCGTGTTATCAGGAGAAAGGTCAATTTCAAGATTTGAAAAATTTTTTATTCTGTATAAGACTGTTTCATCAATTATATCATCAGAGGTTATCAGAAAACGAACCAAGTCAACATCATCACCTTCCATTTTTGCAGCTAAGAGCCATCTGCATCCTTTTTCTGTCATATGGCTAACATCCTTCCCTTCCAAATAATTTCCAGATCCCAGAAGCGAGTTTTTCTCTTCAACATCACCCAGTCCATTATTAAGATTCATGTTCACTCTTGAATAATATAGATTGCCCCAACCATCTTCCTGAAGAATATTAGAATGAATTATATAAAACTCAGAAGTACTACAAGGAACCGGGACAATACATGATTCCAGAACACTTCTGTGACCACGCAATTGCTCACCATTAGGCATTTTACTCCAGTTTCTGTTTCTGACTTCGAGATAATTGTTATTAATTCCAACAAAACTGAACAAAATATTATCATCCGGATCGGTTATCAGATTAACTTCTTCACCAGCACCAATACCATAATTTGCAATAGGAACGGTAACCTCCGGAGGAGATACAGTAAAATCAACTAAATGTAAAAGCCCATTTGATTCGGGCACCAACCATTTATTCAGTTGAGATATACTAAAAAATGGATTGATGATACATGCAGCAAAAAGTAAAAAACTTAATATTTTCCTTGGCAACATGGGTGCTGAATATTATTTACGCACTGTAAATATACTAAATAATCAAATTTGATCCACTTGATCAATAACAAGCACCCAGAAATAATGAAAATTTAACAAAGGGAAATAATCAATAGGTTTAGTATCTTGCGTTTAACTCTTATCCTCAGGAAGATCTTCATAATCCACATAATCGCCAAATTGAACATCCGAATTATCCTTCTCCTTTCCCGGATCAAACTTCACCTCCATTTCCCCTGCTTTTTTATGTTGCTGTCCATAGGCTTTTTCGAATTCTCTTTGTTTTCGTCTGACCCAACGCAACAGGAGCCAGGGCATCACATAGCGAAAAAAGAGTCTGAATAACAGAATCAGCAGAAAAAAACCCAGTACAAAATAGAAGAATTCCATAGAATGCGAAGTTACACTTGTTTAATGAACAAACAAAAAGAGGCTTTCATTTTCATGAAGCCTCTTTGTATGTTGAATGCATAATCGTTAATAGTCCACTCAAAAAATTACCTTTCGTCGGATACGGTAAGTTTCTTCCGTCCCTTTGCCCTTCTTGCTTTTATAACCTTTCTACCATTGTGTGTAGACATTCTTTTGCGAAAACCGTGTTTGTTTCTACGTTTTCTTCTCGATGGCTGAAATGTTCTTTTCATATGATCTATCCTCTGAAATTTGGAGGTGCAAAGGTAAAGGAAATTTTATATTTAGCAAATTATTTTTCCGGAATATTTTTCAAGGTTTCGACCAGGAAATCCCAGAACATTTGAACTGTGTGGATATTAACCATTTCGTCGGGTGAGTGCGGGTTACGGATAGTCGGTCCGAAGGAGATCATATCCCAGTTGGGGTATTTTGCTCCAAGGATGCCACATTCGAGACCTGCATGGATTACTTTCACCGCGGGGATATTGCCAAACCTATTATTGTATATCTCTTTCATTTCATGGAGGATAGCAGAATCCACATTAGGTTTCCATCCGGGATAATCACCGGAGACTTCCGGTTTAGCGCCGGCTTTACTAAAAACCCCGACGATTTGTTGCGCAAGCTTTTCTTTATCAGCATCCACCTGGCTTCTTTGCAAGGAGGCAAACTCAATTTTCCCGTCACCCGATTTGACAATAGCCAGATTTGTGGAAGTCTCCACTACGCCCGGCATATCTTTGCTCATAGCGATCACGCCATCGGGACAGTTTTTCACTGCCTGATAAAGTCCTTCCTGAGCTTTTTCATCGATCAGATTCAAGGGCATTTTGGTAGAATCCACCCTGATCAGCAATCCAGGATCTGCTTTCCGGAAATGTTCTTTCTTTTCCGTTTCAAATTCTGCTATAAAAGACTTAAAGGCATCTTTACTCTTTTCCGGAACAACAACTATGGCAAAAGATTCACGTGGAATGGCATTACGCAGGCTACCTCCATCGATGCTTGCCAACCTGGCTCCGAACTTTTCAGAGGCTTGCATGAGCAATTCGTTCATGATTTTATTGGCGTTTCCCCGGCCCAGGTGAATATCAAGCCCCGAATGCCCACCTTTCAATCCTGTTATGCTGATCTTGTAAGGGGCCATATATGGTGGAACTTCAACCGGTCTGTAAGGCAGGATAGCATTGGTGTTTACTCCTCCGGCACAACCTATATACAATTCGCCTTCATCTTCCGAATCCATATTGACCAGAATATCCCCTTTCAGAACATCTGGCTTCAGACCATTGGCGCCGGTCATACCGGTTTCCTCATCTATGGTGAACAAAGCTTCTACCGGTCCATGAACGATATCCTTGGATTCCAGCACAAGCATGGCAGCCGCAACCCCAATCCCGTTATCGGCACCCAGGGTTGTACCTTTGGCTTTAACCCAATCGCCATCAATCCAGGCATCGATAGCATCCTTTGTAAAATCATGATTCTTGCTGCTGTTCTTTTGGGGCACCATATCAATGTGCCCCTGAAGGATCACACCTTTTTTGTTTTCCATCCCGGGTGTGGCAGGTTTCCGGATAATGACATTACCCACTTTATCCTCAAAAGTTTCCAATCCAAGGTTTTCGCCAAAATCAAGCATAAACTGGCGGATTTTTTCTTCATGCTTGGAAGGCCGCGGGATCTGGGTAAGATCATAAAAATTCTTCCACAATCCCTTCGGTTCAAGATCTAAAATTTCTTTACCCATGGCAATACTTCTTTATTGTTAAATATTCTGTTCTTAAGAATACAAAGTTACTCAAACTAATTCAGAGATCATTCATAAACTCTGATTATTTATGGTATGCGCCTTCGACTACGCTCAGTGCTGAGTGCCTTCGACTACGCTCAGTGCTGAGCGCAATCGAAGCTATTCCACCGTAGCCCTCTGTTCAGCCTCCAAATCCTTTGCATTGGCTCCTGACGGAAGCTCCAGTCCATAACCTTGCTTTTTATCTGCCCGTTTCAGCATAAAGGCCAGAAACATTGCTAACACTCCCAGTCCTACCAGCATGAGAATGGGTGTGGTATAGTTAAAAAATGGAATTTCATGCGTAACGTATTGCATATCCTGCAACGTCTGGCTGATTTCCACATTGCTCAATCCCTGAGCTTCCAGGTTAGCTCTGGCAGATTCCATGGCCTGTACAACATCAGAATTGGATTTATCGAGTACCCATCCAATTCCTTTAAAGAATGCGTTCAACCCCCAGTTCTGAATGGTAAACATAGTAGCATATGCAGTGCCCAGGCGGTTTTCGGCTACTATCTTTGAAACGGAAGGCCACATGGCTGCAGGTACCAGGGAAAAGGCAATGCCAAGCGAAACCAATCCAAGGTAACCCAGGAACTTACTATCAAAAATAGATAAGGTTAGGTGGGCAAAAATGAGCAGCAATGCGCCCAGGATCATAAGGGAAGCAGCCTTACCCTTTTTGTCGACAATTTTTCCGAATATGGGTGTAAACAAGATAGATCCAAGCGGAATAAGGCTTGCTGTTTTAGGACCATTATTAAGCCATACGGCAAGTGTGTCCGATAACGAATAAATAAAGGCCACAAAAAGAACCAGTATGACCAATAGGGAAATGGTTTTTCCGCTGCGTGACTTAATATTGGCAGGGACCAGGGTAACGGCAAGAGCAAAAATGAACAGCCCAATATATACCGATGCGTTTCCAAGAGCCTTACTCCCGAAGAGCACCACATCAGCATTCTTAGGCATTTCATAAGAAAATCCGAATTTGTTGATCAGCAGATCCGGTGCATATTGCATAAAGGGAAATACTGCTGAATAGAAGGTAACGCAAAGCAATGCGATAAAAAGAAACGAACGGTTTGTAACCAGTTTGACAAGGTCGTTCAGTCTGAAAGCCTCTTCGGGCTCACTGTTTTCCGACTGTCCCTTCATTTGTTTGTCGAGCTTGATATCAAAAATGATATAGATAAGGAACATAAGCAGTCCAATCCCTATCAATGTAGCAGCGAAATTGATCGCGGGAGAAATGGTAGGAGGTATTCCAGCGATATCGATCGACAAAGCCGTACCCAGTGTTGAACCCAAGCGGCCAAATCCCATGTTGATGGCCATAGCCAGTGCAAGTTCATATCCCTTGAACCATTTGACTATGGTGCGCATAGCAATTACGCATACCACTTCCAGTCCGGAACCGAAGAACAGTCGGCCTATCATCATAGTCCACATCCTGCTGTTCATGTCATCTGAAAATGTTCCGGCAGCGCCCATAGCTACGATGGCAGCACCCACAACTGCGAGCAAGCCGAAAAGGATACCTGTCCTTCGAATCCCCCATTTATCGAGGATTATTCCCCCGATGATGATCATACCGAAAACATTGGCCCATGTCGTCCATTGAATAATGGAACCGAACTGGCTGCTTGTAATCCCCATTTCAGTGATCATCAAAGTTTTAATACCGGAGAAAAAATCCTGGAACCAGTAGGTACCAAAAGTTAAACCGCTGATCAGGATCAGCACCAGCCAGCGCAGAGCTGCTGAATCTTTCAAAGTCTTTTTAATTGTTTCCATATTGTTCAGGTTAATTGAATTTCAGGACAAGGACGCTAAATTAGAAAAATTAATTCTGAATGCGCACATAAACAATTTTCTTGGTCTTGAAGAAATCTTCCTGGAAAAAGCTGTAAATATCATAAATATCAACTGGATACCTGACACTCAGCAATTCCTCCGCCATATCACCGCCTTTGAGATATAAAATACCGTTTTTCAGGGAATGCTTTGATAAGGGATCAATTTTCCTTCTTACCCAGGAAATAAAATCAGGAAGTCTCGTTACTGCACGGCTGACAATAAAATCATATTTTCCTGAGACATCTTCCATTCTTGATTGCAAGGTTATAACATTTTTCAATCCCAGAGCGTTGCAAATCTCACCGACCACCATCAC
>JAHJRE010000044.1 GCA_018831055.1 Bacteroidota bacterium | reverse complement strand
TGAAAAACCCGGAATATTTAGTTGAATGAAGACACCTTCTTCCGTACGGACTTTCAGGGTGCTGATCTCAGCGATCGTTTGAGTGATAAGCAGTTCCTCGTAAGTATTGGAGACAACCCTGGTTTGGGTTTCTTTACCCTTTTGCAAGGCGATATCACGCCCACTGACCATGGTTGAAGCAAGCAGGATGATCACAGACCCCGCGAAAGCCATGAAAGCAGATTTGTTCATAATTAAGGATGATAATGTTCAGTATGAGTTAATTAAACCTAATCGGCAAAGATACTATAATTCTTTGCCAAATATATAAAGGTTATTGAATACCTTCATGTTTTGCAGGGAAAGAATTTTGGAACAAATCTTATAACCCAGAAAGCACCTCCAAGCCCGACCCCGGAGGGGTCGCATGTTTATAGCCCGGATAACCCCACATAACACACGACCCCGGAGGGGTCGCATATCTGTCACCCAGCCAACCCTACTGCAATTTCACCCTCAAAAACCTCCTGGAAATCTGCCTGACAGGGATGACAGCAGCAAGGAATCCGATAATGATCACGGTGAGGAATACAAAAACAAAATCAGTCCATTGCATTTGCACGGGATAATTCTGAACAATGAAGGAACCGCCTCCGTCACCCAGGCGGAGCAATCCGAATTGCTGCTGTGCCAGGCAGAGCAAGGCACCGAGGATCAATCCCGCTATTGCACCGATGATGGAGATCATCATGCCTTCAACCAGGAAGATGCGCCGGATCAGCTTATTGGAAGCCCCCATGCTGTAAAGCACGGCCACGTCTTTCTTTTTATCGATGATCAGCATGGTTAGGGACCCGATCATGTTAAAGGTGGCTATGATCAGGATAAAGGTGAGGATGAGGAAGATGGCCCATTTTTCGGAGCGCATGATGCGGTAAAGCAATTCCTGCTGTTGAAAACGGTTCTTTACCACGAAATTCTCCCCGGCGATAGCGCTAATGACCTCCTGCATCCTGAACATATCGGTTCCTTCCTTCAGGTCAATTTCCAGGGCCGTCACTTCCCTGTCGTATTCGAACAAACCGCGGGCAAAGGATATGGGCACCAGGACGTACTTAACATCAAAATCCTGGTGAAGGCTGATGATCCCTGCCGGGGAAATGTCTCTTTCGTTAAATGCCTTATCGAGCGATATTCCTGCCATTTCCCCGGTACGGCTTGGCACAAAGACCTGGAAAGGCCTTATGTAATCATCCAGAAACAGTCCTGCATGATAAGCAGCCCCGGCACCCAGCACCGCGAAGGGCATCTCATCGGTCCCAAGGTAAAACCTGCCGTCGATCATCATGGAATCAAGCGCTTTGGCCTGACCGTAATCCGTGTATACGCCCTTCAGGGTGATGAGATGCTGCCGGCTGTTGAATTTCATGAGGGCATTGTCTTCCATGACTTCCGTGACATAATAAACCCCATCAAGCTTCTTCAGGCTGTCGAGCCCGGCCTCTTCGGGTAAAAAAGCTTTCCCCCTGGCCGGTGTAATTTTTATGGCTGGATTGTAGGAATTATAAAGCGACACAATGAGGGATTCGAAGCCGTTAAAGACCGAAAGCACCACGATGAGCGCCATCGTACCCAGAGTAATACCACCCACGGAAATCCCGGAAATAATATTTATGATATTGAACGATTTCCTGGATAAAAGATATCTTTTGGCTACAAAAAGGGAGAAGTGCACGGTGATTACTGTTTGAGCAGGTTATCAATATTCTCAATATAATCAAGAGAATCATCCTGAAAAAACTCCAGTTCGGGTACTTTTCTCAGCTGATCCTTCACCTTTTGCCCAAGATGGAAGCGGATATCCCTTTTCTGCCCGTTAATATGATCCAGGATGGCCGCTTTGTCACCGGTGGCAAAAATACTCAGGTATATCCTGGCAATAGACAAATCGGAAGTTATCTTGACCTTTGTGACGGTCACCAGGGCGCCTTTAGCCCAGGCAGCAGTATTGCGCTGGAATATTTCGCTTACATCCCGTTGCAGCATCCTGGAAATCTTTTGTTGTCTTTTGGAATCCATAGGACAAAGATACCTTAAATTATTTATCCCTCTGTTGTGCAGGCACTTCTTTCAACGGATCCGTCGGCAGTTTCTGCAAGTTTTTCAGCAGATAAACGAAAACATTGTAAACATGTTTCCCACCGCGTGTTATAGCAAGTGTATCCACCGGGGTGATTTCCCGGAAATACCCCGGATATAAAAGCGCCGGATCCTTAAAATCCCGGCTACTGGTCAGGAACCAGGCATCCATACCTATGCGGAACCCTCTCCTTTCGCGGTTAATCCAGGCATATTTATGGATTTTCTCAAGGTCTCCGATGGCAAGCACCTGCATGTCCAGGGGGCGGGCAATGTAGTAGTCGATATTGGCAGCAGGAAACCAGCGATAGGATATGATAGGTAAAGGCTCAGAACCCTCCGGAACATTCGGGAGAATCTCAAGCCTGAATTTCTCCGAAGTCTGTTCCCATCCGTACATATCAAGGGAAACATCTTTTTTCCCGAGCTTTTCCGGGTTATCTGCATCCTGATAAAACAAGCCGGTTTTGATCTGAAGCAATCCTGCGATAATAACTGCCAGCATAAAGACCAGGGCCATTTTTACCGTTACAGGGATTAATTTATGCGGAACCATAACCTTATCCATCCGGCCTCCTGCCAGCAGCATCATTCCCAGGTAACCCGGTGCCGACCAATGCGGCAAGGTCTGACGGAAAAGAGAAAAGACCAGGAAGATGAAAATGAGGGGTAAAGCGGTCCATAATAACAAGTATTCCTGAGAACCTGGCGGAAGTTTTCTGCGAAACGCCATTCCTGCCAGCACAACAAGATAAATGATAACATTAACAGGGTTGTTGTAAAAGAATTGTCCGCCGAGTTCGGTAAGGAAATAGTCCAATCGTATGCCCGAGCTGAACATATTCACCCTTTCCCCCTGGAATGTGAAGCTTATCCAATGGTTTTGTATATTCCACAGGATCACCGGAAGAAAGAGCAAGGCGGAAAGAGCGAGGGAAAT
>JAHJRE010000043.1 GCA_018831055.1 Bacteroidota bacterium | reverse complement strand
TACAGGAAAGATCGTAAGGAAACAAAAAACGGGAGATGAGAGAATTACCTGGAACCTTCTGGGGCTCAAGCCCGGTATTTATGCGGTATCAGTAAGAAACAATTCCGAAACAATTACAATGAAAGTGGTTGTGAAGTAAAGGAGAATAACTATTAAAACACATGGAAAAAAAAGCAATAAAAGCCCTGATTTTAACAGTCATATTTTTTATGGCGGGTTTCAATGTCACCGGTCAGAACTCAGGAAATGACAACAACGTGGAATACCTGATGAAATACCTCCGTAGTCACTGGGATGATATTCATGATGTAATCATGCGCTTCCATATGGATGATCCGGCACTTAAGGGTACCGTTTTTATCAGCATGACCTGGGAGAACGGAATTTTGGAGAATGCGGTGGTTGACAGCAACAGCACGGGTAACGAACAGTTCGGACCTGCCATTATTGAAGCAATGAAAAACTGGAAGATACCTGAGATACAGGATACATGGCAGATAGTTGTTCCTTTCCGCACCATGATTTATGGTTCCGACAGGCCGGATTTCAAAGAAAAAGGAATATTTACCGGAAAAGTGATGACCGCTTCCGGAGAGCCGGTAGCACAAGCCAAAGTCATCCTGGATCCTGTGAAAGGAAACCCGGCAAAAGCCGACACTGCAATCACCAACCGTGAAGGAATTTTTATCAGGACTTTAATACCTCCCGGCATCTGGGAAATCAGATGTATCCGGGAAGGATACCAACCTTTCATCATTGAAGATGTGGATTTTAAAAAGAAAGGTCATATTAAAACAAGCATCATCCTCCAAGCAGAGTAAGTGATTGAAATTGGGTGTGACAAAAATATGTCCAGTCCGATAGGGAAGAACCCTTTTTGAACCTCCAGGAAATAAGTTTGCAGAAATAATTTAAAAAACCTTTATCCTGAGTACCATGAAACATCTCTATTGTTTTCTAATATTCCTTTTGGGAATACATGCAGGTTTACAATCCCAGAACCTGCTGAATAAACCCGAGCACATTGCCTGGGATGCAGTCCACGAAAAGTATCTGGTGACAAATTATGGTAACGGAAAAATCATATCCATTGATCAGGAAGGGAACCAGGAGGCGATCATAGAAGGCATCAGCAGTTGCCTCGGGATACATATTGTGGATACATCCATTTTCATTACACATAGCAACAAGATTGAAATATACGGTTTAAGCCACCATCAAAAGGTAGGAACGATAACGCTTAATGTCTCCAACTGGCTCGATGGAATGGCTAACGACAACAACGGGTACCTCTATGCAGTTGAAAACGCCGGGAAGATCCACCGTGTGAACCTGTCCACCCTGGAAGATACCATTATTGTTGCGGGAGGTTTGCCTGACCATCCCCAGGATATTGTTTTTGATGAGGCAGAAAACCGTCTCTTGCTGGCATCCTGGGAAACCAACAGCTATATAGTATCCATCAGCCTTGAGAATTTTGAAGTCACTGACCTCATCGAAACAAACTCCGGACAGTACGATGGGATCGTTATGGATACACTGCGAAATATTTATGTTACATCATGGCTCAATGGCGGAAGGGTTTATAAATGGGTATATCCCTGGGATACCGATCCGGAGGTATTTTCACAAGGACATGCGGGGCCGGCCGGGCTGGCTATTAACAATGAGGATAACTGCCTGGCTGTACCCAATTTCAATAGCAATTCCATGGATATTTTAACACTTTTTCCTGTAGGCATTCAGGAAGTAAAAAAAAACTTCATTGAAATAAAAAACAATGAAATAGTAATTACTTCATCTGCAAAAACAATTGCCAGGATAACCAGCATACAGGGAAAAGAACTTTGCACGCTGGATGTCACACCGGGTCAAAATTGCTTTCGTATATCTGCTTTACCAAATATTCCTGAAAATCAATTTGTCATTCTCAGTTTTTATTCGGAACAATCCATAATATCAGAAAAAATATATATTCACCTCGTGAATTAATCCTGCAAATGAATAAAACTGCAATAGCCACCCTGGTCTAAGGACTGTTGTCCTATTAAGGTAGACATCGTACCCGCTATCGGTAACGCAAGGTTTGCGAAAGAGGTGATGAAGGATGTGTTTTAAAGAAGACATTAAGGAGATGGTTCATTCCCAATAGCAAGTTACTTATACAAATAAGATGGATCAGAAAGAAATAACTAGTCTACACTTTTTTGTCCCAAGTCTACAAAATTACAGAAAGTGTAGACTAAAAACAATCTTATTGCATGCTAAGTAAAGTGTATAAAGGTCTAAGAAAATGTCAGGAAATATACGATTATCAATAGTTTTAAATGAAAAAGGGTACATCTTCGTGTACCCTTTTGCGGACCGGACGGGACTCGAACCCGCGACCCCATGCGTGACAGGCATGTATTCTAACCAAACTGAACTACCGGTCCAAAAATATAAGAACATACCCTCAAAAGGGATTGCAAAGATACATGTATTTTGTGATTTTGCAAAAAAAAATGTGAAAATTGAAATTGCCTGAATTATCCGTCTTTACAGCAAATATCAGGTTTAAATACTGCTGATGTAATGGGATAAAAAACCGGACGGAAATTTATTAACTTTAAAATTTCTGTCCAGTTTTTTAGCCCACTACAATAATGCAATCGGACAGAGCCAGCAGGCAAAAGATATTACAACTTAAAAACTTTTTCTAACATGCCTGTCATCTCACCTCAGGCGAGACGGGTTCTAGTCCCGTCCGGTCCGCAGAACTTTTCAAGGTAGCTTCTTAAGCTACCTTTTTTTTATTCTCCGGGTAAGCCGCTCACAATTTCATTCAGAATAATTATTTCCCTATATTTACGACATATCCATTTAATGCATGCTTGGTTATATCAGAAATATTATCTACTCCCCTTATTTCTTATCCCTTCCCGTCGCTATCATCATTATCCTCCTCCTCCCTCCTCTTTTCCAAAAAATAAAAATTGCTGTCGTTGAAGACGCTCTTTTGGAACATAAAGAAAGTATTCACTATTACGAAGATCTGGATAACGACGGCAATACGGAACTGATCATAGCCTACGGAGATGCTCACGGCCAGTTCTGTTTCCAGGTTTATGATCATTTTGGTGGAGTGGCGGGACAATGGAACTTTCCCGGAGAATTTTCAAGATATACCAGGGAATTATATTTCGGGGATGTCGACAATAACGGCATCCTGGAGGTTTACGGCTTTACGGTGCAAAACGATTCGATTTTTTTAAGTGCGTTCGAACCGCTTCCTGTCGACTGGACACTTATTAATCTCAGATTTACAGATAAATACGGCACACTCGGCAGACAGATCGACTTTAATATCCCTTTTTTCAAAGTGGTCGATCTTGAAGATGACGGCAAGAAAGAGATATTCTTTAGCATTGCAGGAGGATTCTCTTTAACTCCCAGGAAAATATACAGGTATGACTATCTGAGCGATTCAATAATATCTTCCCAAAGCGCCGGAAGCATCATCTCTGAACCTATTTTGTCTGATCTGAACAACGACGGATTTAAGGAAATTACAGGAAGCACAAATGCCTGTGAAAATATTCCTGACACGATGAACCTACCCTATAAAGATCATAGTTCCTGGTTGTTTATCTTTGATCATGATCTACAGTTAACAGCGCCACCCGTGGAGTTTCCCGGAGGAGGCACCCGGTTCTTTGTCTCGCTTTTGAAGTGCGGTCATAAAACATGCATTTTTGCCTTTCACCACTCCATAGGGCATGAAAGCAATGCCAACGAATTCCTGCTTTTTAACCGGTTTGGAAAAATTGTAAAACAAAATGATGCTCCCTCCTACTCAAAAAAGGATAGGTTCAGCATCGTAAACCATTCTGAAGACCAAGACAAGATTCTTCTTCTAAAGCAAGACGGTGAACTATGGGTTGTTGACTCAACTTTACAGGTCATCCGTAAAGATTACCTGGGAATCGACATTAATTCAGAATGCTATGTTTGCGATGTTAATTTTGATGGTAAAAACGAATGGCTTTTTAAATCCACCGATGGTACCAGCCTTATCATTTCCAATCCTGACCTGAACGTCCTCGCCACTTTTCCCACAACGGGCCTCGATAGTTATGAAGTATCCTTCCACTCTCACCAGGAAAAACCCTTCCTGGTAATTCAGGATAAAAAAAGGAAGATCATTCTGCAATGTTCAGCCCATCCTTATTACATTAAACTGATAGGGAGCTGGATTCTTATTTACCTGGGCGTGCTGGTATTCGTTCTGCTTATCAGGAAAATACAACTGCAGCAGATCAGGGCCAAAGAAAAGATTGCCGGACAGATCCTCTCCTTACAGCTTCAATCCACCAGCAACCAGCTCGATCCGCATTTCACCTTCAATGTATTCAACACTATTTCCGCCATGTTGCAGCAGAGCCGTGAAATGAGCATCCATAAATCTTTCCTGAAATTCACCGAGCTCATGAGGATAACACTGCTTTCATCAGGATCCATCACCCGCTCACT
>JAHJRE010000042.1 GCA_018831055.1 Bacteroidota bacterium | reverse complement strand
AGTACCTTGAAAAGATCAGGGAACATATTGTCCTTGCGGAACAATACACCCGGCAGAATAATGAATCAAAAGCCATGCAGGAATATTTTTCCTGTATGCCCCTGCTTCGGGAATCGGAAGAAGCCATGGCAATGATTATACTCCTGAGCGCTTCGCAAATAAACTCTGAGGAGATATACTCATATAACCGTAAAGTAAAAACAGCAATAGAGGAGATTTACAGGAGCGAACAACTGGATCTTGAGGAGGTCTGCCGTTTCATGGTTGACGGCTTAAAATCCCAGACAGGCAAATTTTCTTCCCCGGTGCTGCTTTCCAATTTTACTTTTGAAGATACACGCATGGGAAGCCCTTTTTCCCGCAGGTTAAAAAACGAGCTGGAACAGGAATTGATCCGTTCAGGAAACTATCCGATTGTGAGCGAAATGGAATTCTCAGGAAACCATAAGGATATCAACTACATTCTGACCGGCACCTACTGGGAGGATGGAACCAGGCTCAGAATCCTGGCCATACTCCGCGAATCCTCATCCGGTAAGCCTTTGGCCAGTATCGATGGATACCTTCCTGTAAAATGGCTGCAGGAACAAAACCTTTCCTGGAAGCCGGAGAACTTCACCGAAGCACAGGAAAGCAGGATGGCGTTCACCAAAGACGAAATTACAGAAGGTGGATTGAAGCTGGATGTGTGGACCAATAAAGGAGATGATAGTCCGGTATTTGTGGAAGGGGATACGCTAAAATTCTATCTCAGGGTGAATCATCCTTGCAATGTCAGGATCATCAACCATTTTGCCGATGGTTCAAAAGTCTTGTTGTACGACAACTATCCTGTTTCATCCTCCTTGGTCAATAAGGTCATAGAACTGCCAAAAGAATTCATTTGTTCCTCTCCTTTTGGGGTGGAGATCTTACAGGTCAATGCACAAAGCAGGGAGTTCCCCCCGCTTAAAACGGAAAGCAGATATGGATATGATTTTATTACGGATGAATTGAATGTGATCCTGGCTAAAACCAGGGGTTTTAAACCGGTAACGAATGAGGATTTAAGGGCGGAAAATAGGATTGTTGTTACAACGATGAATGACAGTGATTAATAATAAGTTTTAGGCTATGAGACAAGTATTGTTTTTCTGCATTTTAATAGCTCTTTGCACTCTGCTATGTGCTCCAAATCCGGGTTTTGGACAATCCAGGAAGGCGCTGGTTATCGGTAACTCCGCTTATGCTGAAGTTCCTTTGAACAACCCGGGCAACGATGCAACAGACCTGGCAAGCACATTACGTGCGCTTGGATTTGATGTTTCCCTGATGAAAAACCTTGATCATCGATCCATGGAGGATGCCATCAGAAACTTCGGAACCAGTGTCAAGCCTGGTGATGTTGCGCTTTTTTATTTCAGCGGACACGGCACGCAGGTGGATGGATTAAACTATCTTATACCTGTTAATGAACAGGTTAGATCTGAAATTGATGTTAAATACCATTGTGTAGAAGCCGGTTTCGTCCTCGACCACCTTGAGCAGTCCCGCGCCGGCGTAAACATTATCATACTGGATGCATGCCGTAACAATCCATTTCAGGGATATCGATCCGGGAACAGAGGGTTTGCCTATATGTCGGCCCCAACAGGGTCCATTATAGCTTATTCCACGGCACCTGGCAGCGTTGCTCAAGATGGTTCGGGCCGGAACAGCCCTTTTACAAAAAATCTGATTGAAAAAATTCAATCCCCCGGCTTGAAGATTGAAGAAGTTTTTAAGGAGGTACGCAAAGAAGTTGCTGCCGAGACCGGCAGGCAGCAAATCCCCTGGGAATCATCTTCCCTGATGGGGGATTTTTATTTTAACAAAGAGAATGTACCAATAAATATTCCGCAAGAGACAGAAAGCAGCACAACATATTATCCTCACGAAAGTTTCAGTGGATCATCAGGAACTTTCACTGACACCCGTGATGTCCAGAAGTACAAATGGGTGAGAATTGGACAACAAATCTGGATGGCTGAGAATCTCAATTATAACACAGGAAACAGTTGGTGCTATGAAAACAATAGCTCAAATTGCGAAAAATATGGGAGATTATACGATTGGAATGCTGCATTGAAAGCCTGCCCACCGGGTTGGCATTTGCCTTCTGATCAGGAATGGAATAATTTGATTAATTGTTTAGGTAGTACTGCCGGTAATGATTTAAAATCAGTAAGTGGCTGGAATAGAGGAGGTAACGGAACTAACAACTATGGTTTTTCCGCGTTGCCTCGCGGTTATCGCAGCCGCAATGGTAATTTCCACGATGTGGGTAGCAACGGCGACTTTTGGTCCTCTACGGAGTACGGTTCAAGCCGCGCATGGTACCTGATATTGTACTACCGCACTGCTGATGTCGGCTTCGGCCTCCACAGTAAGGGAATTGGGTTTTCTGTTCGTTGTCTCCGGGATTAAGTGCGCACAGAAGATTGATCAGGATACAAAGGCGCATTGTACTACAAACTGGTTAATCGAACTATAAACAAGATGGTGGACTATGGCAGACCTTTTATCAAGAAGGAAACGAGCTTTGCCCCAAACAAAACGGGTAAACAAAGAAGTCTCACAGAAAATTTGATAGAAGAAGGGTTATGGAGTTGTCCCACCGGCCGGGGCTGTCAGGAGAACCGGTCAAACTACCCTGCGGTGCTTTTCATTAACAAGGAAGGTATTGAGCGGACAGGGAAAAGGGAGGTTGAAAGAAACCTTTCAAGTGAATGTGAAAGAGTTGAACGAAAGTGAACCGACCGATGAGATGTCGAAATTGACACAGATAGTGTTGGAAACCGGGGGAATATAATCTGCTCCGGGACAAGTGCAGGGGTAACCTGGAAACACCACCAGCACCAACACACGGCATATAGGCGGCAAGACTTGCACATAGGCTTGTTTATGGAACTGTGGAAGCTGTCATTTGATGTGAATCGAAACGGAACAAGCAGAAAAACTGTGAGTCCAAAAGTAGAAAAGCATATGACAGTGGCGGATGAAGCCGTAGTAGTGATGAAGGTTCTGTAATGGGATTGGAGCGAAGGGCTTCACCAAACGAGATATTAGCAAGAGCAACAACTTTAAAAAAAGGATGATTGAGGAGTTAACATCACGGACACAACCAATAAGTAAAGAGCAGGTATGGTCAGCGTGGAAACGTGTCAGGCGAGGAGGGAAAGGCATGGGTATAGACCAAATAAGCATGGAAGCCATAGACGCCAATCCACGAAAATACCTATATCCTTTGTGGAACAGGCTTTCCAGCGGGAGTTATTTTCCCCCGGCTGTAAAGCAAGTGCCCATTCCCAAAGGAAAAGGCAAAGAAAGGATTTTGGGGATACCGACGATTATCGACAGGGTTGCCCAGGAAGTAATTCGTGCAGAACTGGAGAAGATAGTTGAACCAAAATTTCATCCGAGTTCATTCGGATACCGACCAAACAAAAGTGCACATGATGCCTTGAGGCAATGCGCGAAGAACTGTTGGGAAAGGTGGTACGTAGTGGATTTGGACATCAAGGGTTTCTTTGACAACATAGACCATGAGAAAATGATGGGGATAATACGGAGTCATACCGGCAAACGTCATATCTTGTTGTACTGTGAAAGGTGGTTAAAGGCGCCAATTCAGGATAGAACAGGCAATTTACAGGAACGAAGCAAGGGTACACCGCAAGGCGGTTTAATAAGCCCATTGCTTGCAAATCTGTATTTGCACGAAGTATTCGATAGCTGGATGGCGACAACGCAACCACGCATAGTGTTTGAAAGATATGCGGATGATATAGTTATCCACACCAGGAGCCTGGAACAATCACACTTTATATTGGACAAGTTGAAAGTACGGTTGAAAGAATACGGTTTGGAAATTCACCCTGAAAAGACAAGGTTAGTGTATTGCTATCGTACAGCTAGGTTTCACAAGGAAAGCAAGCAGATACCAGTATCTTTTGATTTTCTTGGTTTTACATTTAAACCACGGCAGTGCAAAAAGTCAAATGGGGAAACATTCTGGGGGTTTCGACCGGCAATCAGTAAGAAAAGTGTGAAACGCATTCTGGCAGAGGTTAGGAGGTTAAAAATACATAGATGGGTGGCTTCGGACATTCATCAGGTATCAAACCAATTATCGGCGAAGATCAGAGGGTGGATAAACTACTATGGTAAGTTTCGCATCTCAGAACTATGGTGGTTGTTCAGGAAACTGAATTACCACATTGCTAAATGGGCGAGGAACAAGTATAAATTAAAAACTTATTCCAAATCCTATAGATGGCTGAAAAGAACGACGAAGCATTATCCCAATACTTTTGTGCATTGGAGCTATGGATTTGTTGGTTAAGTCTGTTTGGAAGAGCCGTATGACGGGAGACTGTCACGTACGGTTCTGTGAGAGGCTTGGGGTGAAATTCCCCTTGCCTACTCGACGCCTATTTGACAATTTGTCTATCCCGCCAGAGGCGGGCCGGGCGGAGCCCGTTCGACTATTTGAAACTATTATCCTCCGAAGTCTCGTTTAAAACGAGACGCAGGAGGATTGACCCTTAGTTTTTAAATTTCTAACTAAATCGCATCAATATTTATGTTACTCATTCAACACCGCCTTCTGCAACAAAACCTGGCTGTTCGAATAAAATGGTGTGTCAGTCTTTCCCAGTATACTTGCCGGTAATCCGGTTATCTCGTTGAGGTTATCAATGGGCACAAGGACGGTTTTGGCTCCGTTGTCGGATAACAGGGTGACTTTATCCGCGAAGTTTGACGAACGTTCTATTGCACCTCCGATGGATATATTCCCGATTACTCCCAGTCCGGGTTTTAAGTTCTTTTTATAGACAGCGGATAGTATGGCAACATAAACTGCACTTCCGATTCCGCTGCTTATCTGTGTTCCCATCAGGTTGCTGATCTGAATACTCAGATCGAAGCTTGATAGGGTATGCCTTTCATCGAGGATTGTACGCTCATTTGCCCGCAGGTAGTTGTATGTGTTCTTTATGTTTTCCTTGACCTCATGGCTGTTTGTTCCGGTAATGTTTACCTTGCCGCTTCCTTTGTGACATACTACCTCTATTTTCACCAGGGCTAGATTATCACCGTCACTGGTTGCAGTGTAACATACTCCGGGTGGGAGGGGATTGCTTTCGATCAATGCAGTGCCACGGTCTTCCGGTAATCCTACAAACACTTCTTCCTGGGTCTCTTTGTTGATGTATGAGAAGTTGGTGTCCCAGAACTCCATACCACCGATACGTTTTAATTGCTCTTTCACCCTTCTTCGCATCTCCATGGCAATCACAAGATATTCGCGGATATCTTCTCTGGTGAAATCGCCATCTGGGTGTAAAAGCTTGATAAACCCTGATACTATTCTCCTGACAGACCTGGAATCTCTTTGTTTAAGATGAGATCCGAGTGTGAAATATTTGTCCAGGGCATCGTAATAGGTGATCTTTCTCTGTGCTTTCAATGTTTCAGAAAAGAAATCAGTACTGAATCCGAAATGTACGGTGAAATTCTTAGGGCTGAATTTGGTGATTTCCCATCCCGGTAGGAAAAGATTTATCCGGTCAAGGAACGCTGTATCATGGTTTACCTGTTCTGACAGAGGGCTGAAAAGATGTGAGTTCTGTAACACTGTTTCAACGGGCTGGTTAATGTTCCCGTTCAGGATAACAGATGCCTGGCCTGTTATTTCACCTCCGCGTCCTGCACGTGAAAATGATCCGGACTCCATGTAATCCTTCATCATGGGTATGGCATCTTTGTCCTTGAACAGCTTATCCGTGCTTTCATCAAAACAGATGGCATCCCATACCCCAACTGATCCAACACGGCCTGTTGTATTGTTAACGAATAGCTGTGCAACTGTTCCCTGTCCTCCCGAAATGAGAATTGCATAGGGTGTTATTTCTTTATAGATGTATGATTTCCCCGATGAACGCGGCCCAAGCTCAACCATATTGAAGTTTGCTTCAACCAATGGTATCAGACGTAAAAGGAGCAGATTGAGCTTTCGCTCATCCAATCCTTCGCTGCCGGGCTCATAACCTGCACTTCGCAGCATTAAGGTTTTCCACTCCTTTTTGGTGAAGTTTTTCCGTTTTAGGGTGATCTTGCTATTGTCAAAACTTGATAACTGAATGGGTTTTATGTCTCTTACAATAAATGGGTAGATCTTTGTCCCAAATGAACTCATGGGATCATATTCCATTTCTATGATAGCCCAAATGCCACCCAGCAACATTTTCTCATGCCTTTTAACAAGCTCATCGCTTATGATTGCCTTTTTAATATTGCTGTTGCTAATGGCTGCCCAGTACCGGTCCTGCTGCGGATCAAGGTCAACAGAGATTTTATCAATGATTTTATATCGCCCCCTTTCTCTTAATTTTGACTGTATCAGGCTGCTTTCTTCAGGACTCACATAGTGATCTCTCAGGATTTGTTTAACATTATCCAATCCCTCTCTCAACTTTGATTCATCTTCCGTGCTGCAAGTATTAGCCAATAAATACTCCAGGACGAATGCCGGAACATTCGCACCGCCTTTGATTATACCTACCAGGTCTTTTTTGACAACGAAGCCCCGGAAATGTTCCAGCGCTTTTTTATCCAAATCATCCAGTACTATCATACATTTCTGTTTTTATAAACCACCAAGGTCACGGAGGTTTGACTGTTTGATAATTGCCAAATCCAATTGCTCTTGTGTTGATGCATCCACAACTACGGCCTGAACCTCTGTATGCCCTTTGAATGAGAACTCCAATGATTCTGTTTTACCTGCCTCCATATTGATTATGCTGCTACTTCCATAGTTTGTATTGCCGGAGTAAAGTAATATCTGTACTTTCCGGCTTGATGCAAATAAATCCGATTTCCCGGCTGCTCCCTGCAGTTTTATGCCAAACACATCTCCTGTTATCTCTGCCAGTTCTTCCTTGTTGCTTATCTTCACGCTTAATCCTGGTATGGTATCTTTTTCCTTCGAAAAAGTAAAATCAGGCAGGATGATCTCCTGCGGAGTAAATCCTCCATGTGAATAACCGTACACACCTTTTGACTTGAACGGCCTGTAATTCTTTGAAGCATAAACATATCCATAATCCCCATGGGGAGATTTAAACTCAAGCCAATCTTCATTTTCCTGGCGCTCAACAGTGCGTATATATCTTTCATGCACTTCCTTTTTGCCTTTGGCATTGGGTTCTATCTTGTCTGCTTCATCCAGCAAACCGGTCAGTACAAAGCCATGATCCGTTATAAGGTGAACTTCATGATAACCCATATTCAACAACAAGCTGATTTTTTCTGACAAGACGTACTCAAACTCTTTAAATAACTTGATAGCCCCCTGTTGTAATTTTTCACCTGCACTGTCAATGTCCTTGTAGGTCAGCACAAGATAATCTGCTTTTACACCGTAGTGAAGCGCTTCCAGATTCATGAATGTAATTTCCTTACCGGTCTTTTCTTTTAAGCTTTTCTCCCTGTCTTTATGTAAAGGGAAAACTTTTTCACCGTCATAAATTGCACTCATGTTATGTTCTGTTTCGGATGGCATATCCGCAAGCATAATCTTTTTTTCAATACTTGCCTTGTTTTCTAAGGAAACAGCGACCATTTCAGCAATCTCATACCTTAATCCATCCCCAACAATCACAGCTATACCGGGTTGGGAATTCTTCAACAGCTTAACCAAATAACCCGCCTGATCGGGTTTGTATTCAGTGGAACAGGAATACCATTGTTGCAGTAATTCAAGATTGAGATTATCATAATACTGTTGCAAGGGTCGAATTACAGACTCATCCTGTAAAAAGGCACAATACAGATTTCGCATGGCCCTGTCGACCGCATAAAAATGTCCTGTATAAAAATTCACAATCTTGCTGAAATCTGTACATGTTGATAATGCTCCTGTGTCAAAATTAAGAAGGGTTATAACATCATTCCACCAGCCAGGAACCAGGTGATTTACCTTTTTGCTTGTTACCCTGCTCAGAATCTTCTTTATCCTGTCGGATATATATCTTTTGTCATGTAAATTGGCTGTAAGCTGTTCCAGCGCTTTTTTATCCAGCGAAATAAAACAATGATCCTGATGGGCAGTCCAGGGACTGGCATTTGCATCAAGGCTATATTTATCAATATATTCATGCAAGGAGCTTCTGTAAGTTTCACTGTCGATCCACCGGTAATAAAGCTGAAGTAAGGATGCAGGTACATCGTTGTATGCAAGACCGTCGAAAAGCCGTTTAACAACTTCATTGGCAAGTGTTTTCGGTGGCTTGGATATATAAGGCATTCCTGTCAGTTCAAATAATTTTTCCTCAAATAACCTGCGGATATCTTCATCTTTATTGTTCAGATAGCTTTCCGGATCATGCAGGAAGGGTAACAATTCATCTTCAATGCTGATCAATTCCTCAAGATTTTGCAGGATTTTCTTCCACCAGCCTAAATCTTTTCCTATACCTAGTTTTGCCGCTGTAAGTAGTAATGGGTTCTCCATCTGGATCTGTAATCCTGTTGATGCGAAAAGCTTCTTTTTCAACCATTCCACCATGTTTGTCAAATCAAGGCAACCATGGGTGTAACAATAATCCAGCAGGAAACTCATCTGCTCCCTGGGCCTTGTGACATAAAAAATAACCGGAGCATCTTTATGGTGTTTCTCTGCTTCCTGTCTGAGGAAAAGTTCTTCCTTTACTGTTTGCCATTGTTCAGTAAGGCTGCTGTCTGTGCTGAGTATCTTGTATTCTTTATCATTCAATAATGGCAGGAGGAAACTACATTGGCCGGAAGGATCAACCAGCACGGTCCTTTTCCGTTTCTTTATCTGATGTTCTATGTCTTGTATGAACCACTTATCTGTCATTGTTTTTGCCTTATTAATGATAGAAATGCTTTCCCTTTTTCTGTTATATAATATTGCTGTTTTGAGCTTTTAGGTCTTTTCGGAACTGTCCATGCAATGAGTTTGTCGTGGAGCAATTTCGAAATCACTGTGTTGAGCTGTCCTGATATGGCTTTTTGTTCCATTTTCAGTGATATTTCTTTTTTGGATAGCGGTCCATAATCAATAGCAAGCAACACCTTACTGTACAGACTCTGCTCTTTCAACTCTTGCTGCAGCTCTTGCTGCAGCTCTTGCTGTAGCTCTTGCTGTAGCTCTTGCTGTAACTCTTGCTGTAACTCTTGCTGCAACTCTTGCTGCTTCTTGAAATCCTTCTTAATAAATTGTACTTGAAAGTGTAACCCCGGTTCCGACCATTTGAACTCTATCTCTGGGTAATCTTTTAATTCATCCGCAATAAGTTTTAATCCTCT
>JAHJRE010000041.1 GCA_018831055.1 Bacteroidota bacterium | reverse complement strand
TGTGAGGCACTGCATGGCAAGATACATGGCATTGGATGCGTCAATCATAAAGCCGCTGTCAGCATGGGACCGGGCTTCATAGAAGTAATCTACCGCATTCCTGCCAATAATGTTGATGATACCGAAGTGCAGGTTATCCAGCTTCCATCCTTTTTCATATTTTCCGTAGTTCAGGGTCAACAGGATGTCATCCTGGAGAAATTTTACCAGGATGAGTGATATGAACATTTCTTCATTCCCATAATGGTTATGCAGGATATATCTGTTATCGCCCCTTCCTGAAATAATGGTGTCGTAATTTTCTCTGTAAGGATTCAGGATGTAAAAACGATCCAGGTAACGAAAGTTGGTGTTCCTGATAAAAAAACCTGCTTCCCTGAAATTCGAATCAATGGTTTCAATATTCGTTCTCTCCAGGAATCCTGAAGAAAACAATGTTATAACCTTTTTGGAATCATTTTCCTTCAATGCATCAACGATCTTACTATCAAGAGCTTCCAGTTCCGTTTGAATATCCTGAGGTATCCTGTCGCCCCTGATAACCGATTCCACAGTTTGTGTTCCGGTGCAACCACACAGAACAGTAACCACAGAAAACAACAAAACGCAAAGATTTCTTATATTACTCATCGTACCGAATGATTCTGAGCAATTAACTCTGAAGATCACCAAAACTGCCATTTACCTCACAATTACCCGGCTCTTCGAGATCTCCCCGCTTGCAAGGCTGACGCTTACAACATACACACCCGGCTCCAGCCGGCTGACATCCAATCTGTGCTGACGGTCATTTATAATTGTATCAATGACCGTCCTTCCCTGAGCATCCGATAATCGAATCTCCGAAATATTTTCTTCCGCTTCAACAAAAAGCATTCCATCTGCGGGATTCGGATATACACGGATCATTTCCTTTTCGCCGCTTAATGGGATATTGATTCCTACTCCAACATCCAGGTTAACAACAGTCAGAAAATCGGGACCGGGCATAGCCACCCCGGCACACCCGTTTAATGATCCCATGGTCACCAGGTCCATCCTGGCCGGACTTGCCGGCAATTCAAACAAAGTATCGTTGTACAAAACACCGGGAGAAACCACATCTGTTCCAACCGTCAGGTATACAGGGGTACCGTTTGCAAACTCCACCTGGAATGCGCCTCCGTATGCATTCAAGTTAATGTTATCAACCAGGTCGCCGTTTTCAGGATCAACGGTAATCACGCCCTTGGTGTAGTAATTGCAAATATAGAACAGGTCCTCCTCCTCATTATAGCTCACATCGACCGGATATTCACCAACGGCGGGATTAGTTATGATTACTTCCGAAGCGGCCCCATCAACCCGGATGATGCTGTAAGTATGATCAAACAGGTTGCTTACGCAAGCTCTTGTCCCATCGTGGTTGAAGGCAATGGCCAGCGGAAAATCGCCAACGCTCAGATCAGCCACGATCTGGTTGGTTTCGGTGTCCATGATCTTCAGCTTATCATCGAAACTGGCGGCAACAAGCAAATAGTCTTCAGTTGGTGAGATCTCCACCCCACTGCGGATTCCGAAAAACGGGATATATACACCGATTACTCCACAGGGAACATTGGCAAGCAAGGATGAGGAAGCCCCGTCAAGTTGGATCACAGAAATAGAATTCGATTGAATGTTTGCTGCATATACACGATTCAACATTCGTGCATAGGTCAGCTCCATGGGCCGCTGGCCGGTATTAACTTCAGCTATCAACTCCATCGAAGGGATATCGATGATCTTAACTGTATGGTTATTATACCCTCCGCAAACAGCATAATTGTCATCCTGTGTGATAATTACATCATAGCAGGCTTCACCAAGATCAACTGTTCCGATGACTTCATTGTTTTCATAATCGATCAGGGAGCAGTTATATGAAAGATTATTCACTGTAACGGCCTTGTAATTACTGTTCAGCATGGCTACCCGGTAAGGGGCATCCCCCTCTGGCAGTTCACCGGAAAGGGAACTGCCGAGATACTGTATATTAGAAGGATCGCTGAAATCGAAATAATATGCCCCTTCATAAAGGAGAGGATCATAACTGAAAACATAATTGCCTACCGGAGAAACCAAACCCCAGGATTGGTTCAGCCCTGTGTACATGTCGGTCACGTTCTCCGTTTCCATATCCACGATCGAGAAATGATTCTGTCCGCTGACCACATAGCGGTGATCCGGAGAGATCCCCAGCCAAAAGGCGGTATATGTTCCTGTGAAGGTCTTGAAATCGTGGGTATTGAATTTTACCAGGGTGCTGGTATTGTTACCTGTTCCGATATACGCTTTGCTTCCATCTTGGTTTACAACCACTTCATTGGTCGACAGGGAATAGCCGGCCACCTCCACAGAGTCCTCCAACAGGAAGCCGGGAAATGACACCTGGTAAAGCTTTGCTACATTATCGGGATTTGCTGCGCATACGATACTTGCTTGGTCACCGGAGAAATTAAATGCTCTGGGATTTGCAATGGGGACTGTATTTGTGACTGTTCCTGAAGCTACATCGAAATACTGTAATTGATCCTGTCCATTGTGGATGATCAATCCTGTCCCATCCGGGGTAACGGCAAAATCGCTGTATTTGATCCAGTTTCTTCCCGACTGGGTGGACCAACTGAACGTTTGCAGATAAATGGGGAAATCTTCAATGGTATCGGTAACTGAAAGAGATTGTAAATCAATCTCCAGGCATACATCTTCAATATCGCAGGCAACATAAGCAATATCTGCAACGGGGGAAATATGTATCCTGCAGGGTTGTTCAAATACCGGCAGTGAATCCAGGATTGCATAAGTGGCAGCATCCAGGATATAAATACGGTCAGAAAACTGGCATCCCACCACTATGAAATTTGCGTTGGCATCAATGCAGGAGGGATAGTCTCCAAGTTTAATATTGGTATCGGCCGACATTGATGACCAGTCGAATATGCTTAGATAGTCTGTTCCCCGGTTGCTTAGATATATTTTTTCTCCTCCGGGTGAAAAGACCGCCTGTCCCATGTAATCGCCCTCAGGGATTACTCCGGGATCCATATCTTTTTGCAGCCATCTGGATCTCAAAACTTCATCCAGGCGGTCGTAACGATCCAATTCGATGGTTTGAATGGTTGGACCCCCATCCTGACTTACCATATTAACCAGGGCATCCTGGGAGAAAGAATAAATAAAGGTTAGGGTGAAGAAAAAAGTAAATAAAAGTTTCATGGGTAAATGTTTTATAAGCCAAATTAAAAAATTTATTCAGTCAATCAAATGGCCGGCTATCCTTTATAATACAGCAGCAGTTGCTTCAACTTCTATGAGGCAGCCATAATGCAGCTCTTTCACCGGTACTATGCAACGTGCAGGCCGGTGATCGGCAAAAAAACCGGCATAAATCCGGTTAACATCATCCCAAAAGGTGATATCCGAAATATATATCCTCATCTGAATGACCTGTTCTCTGGAACTTCCTGACTCATTTAACAGGTCATCAATTTTCTCCAGGACTAACGATGTTTGTTTATTAATGCCCTCAGGAACCTTTCCGGTCAACGGGTCCACCGGGAGTTGACCTGAAACATACAAAAGGCCGTTGTGCTCAATTACCTGTGAATAATGGCCTTTCGGCAGGGGTATGGCAGGAGTTGAAATTATTTTCATTTTTTTTGATTTTTCAGGGGGACAAATCACAAAAATGGGAACTAATGATTGAAACGATGCCGATAAAGATAGTGAAAGCATCTTATTCTGCCGGCACCTGTCGAACAGTTTTCCCGAAAACACGAAAGGAGGATAAAACATTCATCCGGGATACCCGGGGCTGGCAGTCCATTATCATTTCAAATCAAACTAATTGTTTAACTAAAACTGAAGAAAGATGAAAACTTTACTAAAAATTTCTGTTTTAGCCGTTGTATTGCTCATCGGCGTAACGTCAGCATTTGCTGACATTCAGATAACCGTTTATGGTAAGGGAGGGGTTGTTTACGATCCTCCGACAGGAACAACAAAAATTTGCCCTGAAATTTCCAAAGACAAATGCACGGACATTTTAATACCTGATTCCGGCCTTGATGGTGGTGTAAGTGGTTTGTATGGAACATTGGTTTACAAAGGCCAGTCGTACCAGGTCGAAATCATTGAAATGCCCAACCTGCACAAGACACCGGAAGGGTATGTCTGCCAGGGTATAGTCGTCAAAGGCGGAAACTTTAAAAACGAACTGCCATGAAAAATCTCTTGATTGTAGTAATCATCGCGTTATGCGGATGGTTATTTTCCGCGCAGCAGGCAGCAGCGCAAACGGATGTAACGGTGACAAAACTGGGAAAAGGCGGAGCGGTTTTTCAGAACGGATCCTGCAAGCTTTGCCCGCAGTTTTCTTTCAGGAAATGCTGCACGATCACGATCACCTGGTCCACCATCTGGAGCTGGATAACCGATGGCGGATCCTGGGACCCAAATGTTAATTCTGACCTGCCGATATCAGGAAATGCTGAAGTTTATGATGATACAGGCGCTGTCGTTGGTAATTATACTGTCAGAATCACCTGGATCAATCCAAATTCCTGTGCCGATGTGAATGGGAACTCTCTCATAGTAGAACAACAGGATATGGAGGTTGAGGTGGTGAATTAAGCGAGAGGGTGGCCTTTTTTAGGCCACCCACTTTTTTGTATATTTATTATCCATTAAACCTCATTATTATGCTGAAAAACATTATTATACTGTTTGCGCTCTGCCTGAGTGCTCTGTGCCTGGTTGCGCAGAATAATCCGATATCGGACGGCGATAGCCCTGAAGATGTGACCTCTGACCTCCATCATATGCTTCAATATCAGGGGACGGAACAAAATATCAAGGATTTTTTTCTGCACAGCGGAACGCAATTCCGCAACGATACCATTTATGCTATTCTTTTGCCACCTATGGGTTGCCCCAGGTGTGAAGGCATTATCAATCCATTTATTCTCAGATTAAAAAAACAGGATTCGTTAGCCGAAG
>JAHJRE010000040.1 GCA_018831055.1 Bacteroidota bacterium | reverse complement strand
TAACCCCTAACCCCTAACCCCTAACCCCTAAACCCTAAACTCATAACCCATAACTCATAACCCCTAATAACACTCCCCTTTTTTTACCTTTTTTTCCTTCCATTTCATCGAAATGCATAAATTTGCCTATCGAAATAAAGCCTATATATGAAGAATAAAATTTCTATAGCGCTGGCAATGATTATTTTATCCGGTGCGGTAATCCTGAATTCCTGTAAGAAGGATGATGATGATAAGCTTCCTCCTTCCATCAGTTTTAAAAGCGGAGACCAGTATACGCAGAACGGTGATGTGGTTAAAGTCGGCAGAAGCCTTAAATTCGGCATACAAGCCAGGGCCAACGATGGAAACCTGACCAACCTGACGGTTAACAAGCATCTTCCCAACGGAACGATTATTCCAGTTATGGATACCGGTATGAACACCGGTTATTTGAATATCGACAAGGTATTCTACCAAAACATTGAAGACACGGCTCTCTGGGTATTCAGCGTGCTGGACCGCAACAGGCTATCCGCGCAGGTCAGCCTCACCGTTTATCGCGATCCCCAGTCCTCCTGGGGAGGCATCATCCACCACACCTCCGTCATTATGGGATACCAGGGCAACCTGGAATACGGGCATTTCCTGTATCCTTTTACAGGAAAAACTTATTTCGAGGATTCGGCCACCATACTCCAGGAAAATATGGATATGCTGGTATATTATATTGTAGACGATAACCTGCCTTCGCCGGTCTTTTCTTCACCCGGTGAAATGGACAATTTCAGCTCGGAAGCCATGACCTTTTACCCGTCTATCATCAACTGGCAAACCCGCAGGTATACTTTGTGGGACATCAGCGTGGACGATGACCCCATCCCCCTGGATGCCTTTCAGAATGCACATAACGACAGCCTCCTCATCGTAGCCTATGATGAGATCTGGGGTAAGAAGAAATTCAAATGGGCCACCAACGACCGAATCATACCCTTTCAGACCCATGGTGGAAAGCGCGGTTTGATCCGGGTGATCAACGCGGAACATGCAGCAGACGGCAAAATTGAGTTCGAAATAAAGATCCAGATTTAAGGTAAATCCAACACATGTATTAACCAAAATAAAACAACCATGAAAAGAACATTACTGTTTGCGTTATTGATGATCTTCCTGGGATTACCGGCTATGCTGGTTTCACAGGATGTTATTACCGGTTATACTTTCCCTACAGGGGATACGGCAACCGACATTTACCCCAACCTTGGCCTGGGAAGTAATTCTAATTATTACATTTCAGCAGAAGACACAACGGCTCATCCCAACACGGTGCAAAGGCCCATCAGCTTCACCGACGGAGCCAGCGATTTCGCTGCAACTGCCAGTGGATGGGACGGTGGAGAATTTGCCAAACTTTGGTCCATCAAATTCAAAGCCGATGGCTATGAAAACCTGAAGGTTTCTTCCAAACAATACTCCGACGGCACATTCCCCGGTCCGCGCGATTTCAAGATCCAGGCCAGAAAGAGCGGTTCCGACTTCGTTGATCTTTCGGGAGGGAATATTTCCGTTTCGAACGACTGGATTACCGGCGTAGCTACAGACGTCGCCCTGCCTCCCGAATTCAATGATCCCGGTTCCACATCACTGTATATCCGGTGGATCATGACCAGCAACATGGATATCAACGGCAACACTGTCATGGAAACCGGTATTTCGAAAATCGATGACGTGATCGTCACAGGAACCAGCCTGAGTGGAATCGAAGAGACACTTTACGACAGCCGCTTCTCCTTCTCCCCTAACCCGGTTACCCAGGGCATGGTTACCATCAGCAGCAAGGATGGATTGGAAGAAATCAGGATTTTCGACATCCAGGGAAAAGAAGTGATGATCGCAAAAGATGATCTGACCCGCATCGATGTAAGCACCCTTAAACCGGGGGTTTATTTCATCATGCCTGTTTTCTCTGAAAATCTTAACACTGCTCCTCAGCGGATGATCATTCAGTAAGCATCTTAAATATTATGCACAGACTGGCGGTATTGTTCTTCCTTTTTCTATCATTACACCTTTCGGCCCAGGAAAAAGGAAGTATTGAAGGTTTTGTGAGGGATGCAGGAAGCGGGTTGCCACTGTCTGATGCAAACATCACTCTGGAACCATCCCATCGCGGAGCCACTTCCGATGCGATGGGATGGTTTTCTATTCCCGGCATTAAGCCGGGGGAATACACGCTTAGCGTCCGTTTCCTGGGTTATGTAGATCAAAACTCAAAGGTAACCGTCAATCCGGGAAGGAAAAGTCGTATGGAAATATCATTAAACCGGACTTCGGTAAACATGGGAGAAGTGGTGATCCAGGCTGAAAAACCACCCGAAGTTGAAGATGAGCCAATCCGGATAGCCACCATCCCCGCAAGCAGGATAGAAGCCTTACCGGCGCTGCAGATCACCGGCGTGATGGACCTTGTCTCCGGTGTAAATGTTTACAATCCCCTGGGGATCTTTTCCAGCAAAACCATAGTGAGTATGCGGGGCCTTTCCGGGAATGATCAGTCGAGGGTGCTCGTGCTGATGGATGGAATCCCTCTGAACAAAGCCGATGGCGGCTCGGTTAACTGGAACCAGATCAATAAGGACAGGATAGAGAACGTGCGTATCCTCAAAGGACCGGGCCAGGCCAGGTACGGCGGAGGCGCTATGGGAGGCGTTATCGAAATGACCACCAAAAAGCCTTCAGATAAACTGGAAGGGTTCGTAAAAGCAGAATATGGCACCTACAACACATTCGGCGGGGATGCGAACCTGTCGGGCAAATACAACTTTGACCGGAAACTGAGCGGCTTGTATTGGAGCCTCGACGGATTTGCCAGCATGAGCGACGGATATATCACCGAAGCAGAAGAATTCACCGAAGAAGGGGACTCTATCCTGGTTCCAACTTTTTTGAAAGAATACAATATCACCGGCAAACTTGGAATGGAATTCAGGAAAGGGCACAGCGCAGAGATACAGACCGGGTACTATGATGACATCCGTGGTAATGGTGTTGAAGTGTTTGAAGAATACGGTGCATACTCCGAACACGACACCTATTTCAACATGCTAAGATATAAGAAGAAAGGCAATTTCCTGGATTATGACATAGACATTTATTCCATACAGGAATATTATGACCGCATCTACGAATACATGAATGAAGGGGAATACATGCTGTATGATGTAGATGCAAGGCGTGGCGACCTGGGTGCGAACGGAAACCTTTCATACCGGCGCTTCCGCCAACATAACATCATGGCGGGATTTGAGATGAAGCACGGTATGGTGAACGCCACCGACACATATTACACCTCAACAGACATCATTCACAACGCGGGAAAAATGAACACCTGGGCATTTTATCTTCAGGATGACATCCGCTTTGCAGGAGAAAAGCTGCATCTGTATGCCGGGTTGCGGTATAACTTTGCCCGCTATTACGATGGTTTGTATTCCATCGAATACCCCTCTTACTCCATCAAATTCATGACATCCTTCCAGGATACGGCCATGGCGGAAAGGCAGTGGCAGGCTCTGTGTCCGGGGCTTTCCCTGCAATTCCAGCCCAACGAAGAAAAAAGGATATACATTTCGGCTTCACGCGGCTTCAGGGCACCCATCCTGGATGATATGACGCGAACAGGCAAGAAAAAAGGCAGCTTCGCCATTTCAAATCCCGACCTCAAACCCGAACTGCTTGATAACTATGAAATTGGTGGTGATCTTATCCTGTTTGGTAAACTCACCCTGGGGGCTTCCGTTTATTATTCTATCGGTCACGACTTTATGTACTACGTGAGTACAGGAGACTCAGTAAATATGGGGTATAAGATCGCACCGGTCTTCCAGAAAAGAAACATCAGCAAGGTGGAAATTTACGGAGCAGAAGCCGATGTAGAATACAGGATGTTCAGCTTCCTGACCGGATTCCTGAATTATTCCTACAGCCACTCGACGATCAGGGATTATGAAATGACCAACCCGGAAGTCGATACAGACCTTACCGGCAAACACCTTACCGATGTGCCGGATCACAAGCTCACCGCCGGTTTGGCTTTTCGCAGCCATGGCTGGACAGGGACAATTACCATGAAGTATATCGGCAAACGATGGATTAACGACCAAAACATTGTTGATACGGAATACCTGCTGACCGATCAATATCCTGCCTATACCATCTTCAGTGCTAAAGTGGAGAAACGCTTCTTCAACTCCTTCATGGTTGGCGCCAGCATCGATAATATCTTCGATGTTATATACATCGAAGATCTCACCCAACGGCCACCGGGCAGGTTCATTATGGTGCAGGCGGGGTATTACTTTTGATTTGGTGCTCGTGTTCTGTTTTTCCTGTCATTTTTCTTTCAATTTGCTACTTCGTTTCGGTCTGCCTTGCGCTGAGGCAGATACAATCTTTGACAAGCTTTTGCCTTTTTCATTCTTTGCGT
>JAHJRE010000039.1 GCA_018831055.1 Bacteroidota bacterium | reverse complement strand
TAATTAAAAAAGATATTATTATGAGTCATCATTTTGAATTTCCGGCATTACCATACGCTTACGATGCACTGGAGCCATATATCGATAAAATGACCATGGAGATCCACCATACCAAGCACCACCGTGCTTACTATGATAAGTTTATGGCAGCTATTGCAGGACAGTCGTATGAAAATGATTCATTTGAAGAAATTTTCGGCAACATCAGCAAATTGCCGGCTGCAGTCAGAAACAATGGCGGTGGATATTTTAACCATAATTTGTACTGGACCAATATGGGCCCGAACAAAGGCGGTGAACCCGACGGAGAACTGGGAAGCCTTATCAAATCTACATTCGGCTCATTTGAAAGCTTCAAGGAAAAATTCAACGATGCCGCCGCAAACCGCTTTGGTAGTGGTTGGGCCTGGCTGCTGCTGAACAAAGATCATAAGCTGATTGTTACTTCATCTCCCAACCAGGATAACCCTCTGATGGATATGGCTGAACAAAAAGGCGTACCCATCCTGGCGCTTGATGTTTGGGAACACGCATATTATTTGAAATATCAGAACCGCAGACCGGATTATATACAGGCTTTCTGGAATGTTGTAAACTGGGACGAAGTAGCCAGAAGGTTTGCAGAAGCAAAATAAACAGGTTTTTTAAGAAATTGTTATTTCTAAAATAACAATTATTTGATTTGGGTTAATAATGGGACGGTCACGGCGCAATGCCGTGACCGTTTTTTAATCTCTAAAACCCAAATTGTATCCCTTGAGCAAGCGGCAGATCCTCACTGTAATTAATGGTGTTGGTCTGCCTTCTCATATATAGCTTCCAGGAATCAGATCCCGACTCACGACCACCACCGGTATCCTTCTCACCTCCGAAAGCTCCGCCGATCTCCGCACCCGACGTCCCGATGTTCACATTAGCTATCCCGCAATCGGAACCGGTCTCCGAAAGAAATAATTCGGACTCGCGAAGGTTCTGAGTAAATATGGCAGATGATAAACCCTGCGGTACATCATTGTTGATCCTGATCGCATCCTCAATGGTTTTGTATTTTATTAGATACAGGATGGGTGCAAATGTCTCCTCCTGAACAATACTGTACTGGTTTTCAGCCTCTACCAGGGCAGGTACAACAAAATTCCCGGATTGGTATTTCTCTCCTGTTAACACTTCACCTCCAAATAATACCTTTCCTCCTTCTTTTTGGGCTTCTTCCAATGCTGACCGGAAATTATTCACAGCCGCATGATCTGCCAGCGGTCCTACCAAAACTCCTTTCTCCAAAGGATCACCTATACGCTTTGATATACTCTCATATGCCTTAACAAGCTGCTTTACTACATCTTCATATATGCTCTCCTGAATGATAAGCCTCCGGGTTGAAGTACACCTCTGACCGGCAGTTCCAACTGCACCGAAAACAACCGACTTCATCGCCATCTCCAGGTTGGCACTGTCTGAAATGATCACTGCATTGTTACCACCCAATTCCAGTATCACCCTTCCAAGCCGCTGACCAACAATAGCTCCTATCTTCTTTCCAACCAAAGTGGATCCGGTTACAGAAAACAAAGGAATTCTGCGGTCAGCAACAAAATTGTCACCCAATACCGATGATTTTGCAACGATCAGATTAAATACACCTTCAGGTACGTCGTTGGCCTTAAGCACATTACCGATGATCTGCTGTGTGGCTATCGCCGTTAATGGTGTCTTGGAACTTGGCTTCCATATCACTACATCCCCTGCAATGGCTGCTATCATAGCATTCCAGGCCCAAACCGCTACAGGGAAATTGAAGGATGTGATCAATCCCAAAATTCCAATCGGATGATACTGATCATACATGCGATGCTCCTTTCGCTCCGAATGCATCGTATATCCGTTCAGGAGCCTCGACTGACCCACTGCGAAATCACAAATGTCGATCATCTCCTGAACCTCGCCAAGCCCCTCTTCATAAATTTTGCCCATCTCCAGCGAAACCAGATATCCCAGATCCGGCTTGGCCTCCCTCAACGCATCTCCTATCTGCCTGACTATTTCACCGCGCCTGGGAGCCGGTATCCTTTTCCATATCTGGAATGCTTCCTGCGCTGTTTTAACAATATTTTCATAATCCTCAATATTTGCATTCCTGACCTGAGCTATTAAAGCCCCATTTGCAGGGTTGTAGGAAGAAGTAAGCTCTCCCCGGGTACCAAACCATTGTGTTCCGGTACTCACTCCATTGTTGATCTCCGTGATCTTTAACCGGTTTAAAATCTCTTTCATTTCTTAAAGTTATATTAGGTTTAATATTTCTGTGACATTTCCTATATATTTCCAATGAACGACATAATTGACTTAATGTTCATTTTTCTGACTGTATCGAATTGCATACTTATGCATCTCGTGGATAAATTAAACGGGAACATCATCATGTTCCCGCAACTATTTAACGGTTCACATATTCAAGAAAGGAACTGCAAATATGGCTCAGTTGTTCCTCATCAAGCTCTGTTGACATGGGAAGGGATACCACAATTTTAGAAAGCTTCTCCGTTACCGGCAGATCTCCTTCCTTAAAGCGGTCGCTCAGATAAGCTTTCTGTAAATGTAAGGGCACCGGATAATATATCATGGCCGGTATCCCCCTTTCATTCAGAAAAGCCTGCAGTCCGGCCCGGTCAACATCGTTCAGCCGCAGGGTATACTGATGGAATACATGCGTTGATTTGGGGAAGCGTTCCGGGATCTCTATATGTTTGTTCCCGCTGAAGGCCTTGTCGTAATATTCTGCAGCCCCGTTCCTTGCCTCTGCGTACTCATCAAGATGCTGAAGCTTTACGCACAGGATGGCTGCCTGTATACTATCTAGACGGGAATTAACCCCGATCATATCATGGTAATAACGAACTTTCATCCCATGATTTACTATTGCGCGTAAATCATCGGCTATCTTATCATCATCGGTAAAAATGGCTCCACCATCACCATAGCAGCCAAGATTTTTGGAAGGGAAAAACGATGTACATCCTATATCACCAATAGTACCTGCTTTTTTGTGGCTCCCGTCGGGATATATAAAATCGGCACCTATTGCCTGACAGGTGTCTTCTATCACATAAAGCTTATGTTTACGGGCAATCTCCATGATGGCTTCCATATCTGCACACTGCCCGAATAAATGTACCGGGACTATGGCCTTTGTCCGTGGCGTAATAGCCTTTTCGATAGCTGCCGGGTCAATGTTGAAAGTGCCTTCCTCCACTTCAACCAGGATAGGCGTTAACCCAAGAACTGCAATAACTTCAGCGGTAGCGATGAATGTGAAGGATGCCGTAATAACCTCATCCCCAGGCTTAAGCCCTAATGCCATCATTGATACCATCAGCGCATCCGTACCATTGGCACAGGGGATCACATGCTTAACTCCCAGGTATTTCTCCAGGTCGGAAGCGAATTTCTGGACTGCCGGACCATTGATGAACTGACAGGAGTCAATGACTTCATGGATAGCCTGATCCACTTCGCTTTTAATCTTTAAATACTGACTCTGAAGGTCAACCATTTGAATTTTTTTCATAATATCCCTTAATATAATTTTCTGTTGTGATTTATTTAACAGCTGCAAAATTATAGATTCCTGACATGAAACGAAGAAAAAGTTGGAAAATTTGCCGGCCCGCCTAATTATTAACTTCTATAATCTGACCTTCAGTTACAACCGTTCTCAAACTGTCAAGCCCGGAAACTAATGTGCCAATATTTCCTGAATGATAAAAATGCCCGAAAAAAATATCTCTGTATTCCTTTGAATCCTGATTCAACATTATATCCGTAAGAATGAAACTCAGCTTCTTGCGGGGATGCTGTGAATCCCAGAAATATCCCATATCAGACGTTTTTTCATTGATCCCGCCGAAATACCAGAATCCTCCGTTCTCTGCCAGAAAGCGCAAATACTCTATGTAAACCGGATAAGCACGGGAACTCAGCAATAAACGAAACTGATCCTCAAACAAAGGGTTTATATATGCCACATACTCAATTCCATTATCATGGCATGTTTGCAGAATATCCCTGTAGGCTTTTTCCTTGTATTCCGGGATACGAACTGAGTATGCGTTATATATCGGCTTGTAGGTTTCCATGACCTTGGCTATCTCATCCCTTACCCATTTATCGCCCATTCTTTCGTAATTCAATTCCCTCCAGCGGTTTGTCCTTGAACCAAACTCGTTATAATGATACTGAACCCTGATCCCCTCCGGATCGGTGATATTCGTATAAATGCAACGGCCTGTTTCATAAACCGATTGGGCACTGGTGTGCATCTTCAGGAATTCAAGATCCATCGATTTCTCCCCCCTCACCAACAATGTATCGAAAGTGTTGGCATAGGGTGTCGACCAGTTTATCATCGCAATAAAATCTACCCCGTAACAAACAAAGCGGATGTTATAGTTCCTGATGGCATAGTTTAAAAGATCCTTCATCTCGTTCGGTGTACCGCTGCTTAAAGAAAAATTATAAAAGCGAAGTGGACGGTACCGGCTGAAGGCTTCTTCCGGCGCCAGGTAAAGAATGCGGGAGTTCCCGAGAAAAATCCCCTCAGGTTGGATATGATTGGCATTATATAGCTTTACTATCCTGGTATAATTAAGAAAACTGGGTTTGTGACGATTGAAGCCGGTATATCGTTTATTGAAATGGAACCCATATGGATCAACCAGGAGGTTAACTGCCCCGAAAAACAGGATCAATCCGACAAATCCTGTAAAAAATGCCCGTATGAATTTCCTGTCGCTCACGTTAAAATCCGAAATAAATAAATTCACTGATTTTATGCATATTCATAACCGAATACAAAGCAACGGCCAACAATAACAATATCCTCCATCCTGTAGGTTTAAAGTTCTCTTTAACATAATTGGTGTTTTTCAGGAAGAAAATAATCAGGAAAGCTGCAAGCAGCCAGATCCATGTTTCCAGGTTTCCTCCCAGTCCGGGCATAGCCATGGGGTTGCCCCATCCTGAAAAACCGAACATCCCCTTGAGCACCTTGAGGGCATCACCCCATGTAACTGCCCGGAAAAATATCCAGGCAATGTTTACAAAATTAAATGTGATAAACCAGGAAAGCGCCCGGTTCATCCTGATCCCGGTATGCTGCCACAAGCGATGCATAACGGTTGCTGAACCATGGAGGAACCCCCAGAAAACAAACGTCCAGCCGGCTCCATGCCATATCCCTCCTATCAGGAAAGTAAGCATCAGGTTCCTTAGCAACATGATCTCCCCTCCCCTGTTTCCCCCTAAAGGGATATAAATGTAATCCCTGAGAAAACGGCTTAGCGTCATATGCCAACGCCTCCAGAATTCCTGGATATTAAGTGACAGATAAGGTGAGTTAAAATTATAGGGAAGATGGATATTGAACATAGACCCCAAACCGATTGCCATATCGGTGTATCCGCTGAAATCAAAGTACAACTGGAATGTATAACACAACGATGTGGCCCAGGCTTCGGCAAAACCCAGCGTCTGTGAACCGTCGAAACCCGCGCTTGCCCAAACGGCAAAAGTGTCTGCAAGAATAACCTTCTTGAATAATCCGATAAAAAAGATGTATAATCCTACTGAAATATTCCTGCTCTTTAAAACCCTGTTACCGGGATCGGCAAACTGTGGCATCATCTCTGCATGATGTACTATGGGCCCGGCTATGAGCTGAGGGAAGAACGTAACAAACATGGAATAATTCAGGAAATTCCTTTCCTTTACCTTGCCTTTGTATGCATCTACAAGGAAAGCAATCTGCTGGAAAGTATAGAAACTTATCCCTATGGGTAACTCCATCGACTTATACGCCAAGGATGTCCCAAATAACTCGTTCAGATTCCAAAGCAGAAAGTTGTAATACTTGAAATAACCAAGCAGCAAAACATTCACCGCAATCCCGATCACTAACCATAGTAACCTGCCATGCTTCCCTCCACCTTTATCCCGCGCAACCATCAGAAAACTGAAAAAATAATTGAAGAACAACGAGAAGATGATCACCGGCAGATAAACCGGATTCCACCATGCATAAAAAAACAGGGAGGCCAACACCAGCCAGGATTTGGATAATACGTCGCTTGAGAACCTCCGCAAAAGAAAGTATCCCGCAAAAGCCAGCGGTAAAAAAACAAAGATGAATTCGTAGGAATTGAAAAGCATGTGGGCAGTTCGATTTTCAATTTCAGGGCGCAAATATAAGCAGTATTATTTCGCTTCACAATGAATGATCGTCATTCGGTCGTTTTTTAAGGAAATTCCGCTCCATTCAGACTGAATTGCCTATCTTTGCGTTACTTTATGTGAATTATTTTGCAATATCCATTCCTAACAGGATCAATAACAATAGTTATATGAACATGTTTGCCTTCAGGAATTATCTGTTTTTCCTCCTCATTTTCCATATTAGTATTGTCTCCGCACAAAAAGACATTCAGGATTCCTCTATTACAGTCCCCATGGTTTATGGATTCTACGGTTACCAGATTGCCGGAGGAGACATGGCGGAACGTTTTGGAAACAATTCCGTTGTAGGACCAGGGTTCCAGGTGAAACTAAAGTCGCAATGGATTTTCGGACTGGAATACAATTATTTTTGGGGCAACAAGGTGAAAAATGCCGATGAAATTCTCGGGAATGTGCTGACCGCGGATGGTCAGCTTATTTCTACAGATGGGACCTATGCCATTTTCGACTTGTTTGAAAGAGGCTATTCTATCATGGGACATGTCGGAAGACTTTTCAATGTGCTGGCACCCAATCCCAATTCGGGGATCATGGTTAAAGTTGGAGCGGGTTACATGCAACACTGGGTCAGGATACAGATCGGAGATTTTGAAGTACCCTGGCTGGAAGACGATTATGCCAAAGGTTATGACCGCATGACTGGCGGCTTTGCTATGAGCGAATTCATCGGATACCTTTATCTCGGAAATACCAGGGTCCTTAATTTCTACGGGGGGTTCGAATTTATGCAGGGTTGGACCAGGGGACTTAGAGATGTTGATTTTGACACAGGTCAGAAAGATAATTCAAAACGGTTCGAATTGCTTAACGGATTCAAAATTGGATGGATTATTCCAATCTACAAACGGAAGCCTGAAGCGTACTATTTTTATTAATTCTCCAAAATGCGCTTTTTATATACTCTATTCATCCTGTTGTACCAATGGGCAGCAAAGATATACGGACTTTTCAACATTAAGGCCCGGCAATGGGCCTTTGGAAGAAAAGGACTTACCGCCAGGATCGTCCGGGAAAACGAGGAACAACAGGAATATATCTGGTTCCATTGTGCCTCCCTCGGGGAATTTGAGATGGGCAGACCGGTCATGGAAGCCATCCTGAATAAATATCCCCGTTATAAGCTTCTGCTGACCTTCTTTTCCCCTTCAGGATACGAACACCGCAAAAACTACAAACCCGCACACAGAGTCTATTATCTTCCTTCCGATACTCCACAAAATGCTCGTACATTCATTAACACCTTCCAACCCGTTTTGGCTGTGTTCATCAAATATGAATTCTGGTACAATTATTTCCGCGAACTGAAACGCCATAACATCCCTCTTATCCTTATTTCAGCGGTTTTCCGAAACGATCAGCCGTTTTTCCGCTGGTACGGCGCCTGGTTCAGGAAACAGCTAAACCTCATTGATCATATCTATACCCAGGATGATGCATCAGCAAACTTCCTGGAGAAAATAAATTATAAGAATTTTACCATCGCAGGAGATACCCGTTTCGACAGAGTGATGGAAACTGCTGAAAAAGCGGAAGATATAGACCTGATCCGCCATTTTGCCGGTGAGGCAAAGCTAATCGTTGCAGGAAGTACCTGGCCGGCAGATGAAGAAATTATCCTGCCTGCTATGAACACCCTTCCTGAAAACATAAAGCTCGTCATCGCGCCCCATCAGGTAGATGAAAACCATATCAGCCGAATCGTGGAAATGATAAAGGAACCGGTTGCACGGTATACTAAAGTCGACCCGAATCAGATTGGATCTTACCGTGTGCTGGTGATAGACACCATCGGTATCCTCAGCAGGACTTATAAATACGCCTGGATTGCCTATGTTGGCGGGGCATTCGGGTCCGGCCTCCATAATATCCTGGAACCGGCTGCTTTCGGAGTGCCTGTGGTTTTCGGACCCGATCACCAGAAATTCCATGAAGCAGGAAAACTTGTTAGTAAAGGGGGTGCCTTCAGCATTAAAAATCACAAGGAATTCCTGAAAATTGTTAATGGTTTTTTGGATAACCCTGAATACTATTCCCAAACCTGCACTGACGTCCGGAATTTTATGCGGGAGCACCGGGGAGCAAGCAGAATTATAATGAAGGACCTTGAAAAGTTTCTTGCAGATCAGGAATAAACGTTTAAATCAACACACCATGAATATAAAAATTCAATCCGTTAAATCACTTAAAAATAATGAAGTCAACCAGGTTATACCTGTTTTCAAGATAGAGCAGATTCATGAACTGGAGCTTGAAAGCAATGAAAAGGACTTCATCCTGAAGATATTCAAAAGTGACAAATCACGCTGTTTCGCGATAAACCGTTACCATTACTGGATATTTGTCCACTATATCAAACCCGATAATGATCCGGGACGCCTCCGGGAAAACTATCGTCAGGCCGGAGATAACCTCCTGCAATACCTCCGCGAAAACAACCTGAATGAGATCGTGATTACAGATTTATTCCACAACCCGGAAGCCATCCTGGATTATACGGAAGGACTCATCCTGGGAAGCTATTCCTTTACAAAATACAAAACAGAAAACAAAAATGGTTTTAACCTGGATAAGGTTACTCTTGTCTCCACAGGAATATCAGCGAAGCAAACCAATGAATTGTCAAGTGTTTGCCGCTCTGTATTTTTCTGCCGCGATCTGGTAAATGAACCGGTTTCTTATCTTAATGCCGTCCGTCTGGCTTCCATCATAAGGGAAGAAGCTGAAAAGAAGGGCATCGTGACAGAAGTCTTCAATAAAAAGAAAATCGAATCGCTCAAAATGGGTGGGTTGCTGGCAGTAAACAAAGGAAGTATAGATCCTCCTACTTTCACCGTGATGGAATGGAAACCTGACAATGCAAGGAACAGTAAACCAATTATCCTGGTAGGCAAAGGCGTTGTTTACGATACCGGCGGACTCAACATTAAGACGGGGACTTTTATGGACGACATGAAAAGCGATATGGCCGGGGCAGCCACCATGGCATCGGTTATGTTTGCCATTGCCGATAATCACCTGCCGGTTCATGTTATTGCCTTGCTTCCTGCAACTGATAACCGTCCCGATGGTAACGCGTACGTTCCGGGTGATGTAATAAAAATGCATAACGGAATGACCGTTGAGGTGCTGAATACCGATGCCGAAGGCCGCATGATCCTTGCAGATGCATTAAGCTACGCCTGCCGGTATAATCCTGAACTGGTGATCAATGCCGCCACACTAACCGGAGCTGCCGCCAGGGCAATCGGCATATATGGCATCGTCGCTATGGAAACAAAAGCTGCATCGTGGATGGATAAACTGAAAACATCCGGCTTATCCACTTATGAAAGAATAGCCGAATTTCCCTTCTGGGATGAATATGGAGATCTGATAAAATCCGATGTGGCCGACATAAAAAATATAGGTGGTCCGGAAGCAGGTATGATCACCGCCGGGAAATTCCTGGAAAGATTTACCGATTATCCTTTCATCCACCTTGATATCGCAGGAGTCGCTTTTTACGGAAAAAAAGACACCTACCGGTCCAAAGGAGGTACCGGCTTCGGCGTCCGGCTCCTGTATAACTTTTTCAAACAGATGACATCTGCCGATTAATTGTATCTTTGCACATTTTAATTCCTTCATTGCAATGAACGAACTGATAACAAACGATAGCGAAGAAAGATTCCTGATCGGAATTACCCATGGCGACCTTAACGGGATAGGTTATGAGATCATTATTAAGGCTCTCTGCGACACCCGCATCACTGAGATTTTAACCCCGGTTGTTTACGGCCATTCCAAAGTAGCCTCCTACCACCGTAAAAGCGTGGATGTTGGTGAGTTCAATTTCCATAATATTAAAAACCCCGACCAGGCCCTGGATAAAAAAGTCAACCTTATCAACTGTTCCGATGAAGAAGTCAGGATAGAACTCGGCAAAAGTACCCCCATCGCAGGAAAGATGGCCCGCATCGCACTGGAACGAGCCATTAACGACCTTAAACGGGGGAAAATCCATGCCGTTGTTACGGCCCCTATCAATAAGGAAAACATTCAATCGGAGGATTTTCCCTTTCCCGGACATACCGAATACTTTGCCGCAAACTTTAACACCAGGGACTACCTCATGCTTATGGTCAGCGGAAATCTCCGGATCGGAGTGGTTACAGGCCATATTCCTCTAAAGGATGTACCGGCAAAGATCACCCCCGCCCTGCTCGAAAGCAGGATCAGGATCCTCAACCGAAGCCTGCTCCGTGATTTCGGTATCCGTAAACCCAGGATCGCCGTGCTTGGACTGAACCCTCATGCCGGAGAAAACGGATTGCTGGGCGATGAAGAGAATAAAATCATTGCTCCCGTCCTGAAAAAACTCCAGGATGATTCTATCTGGGCATATGGCCCCTTCCCTTCCGACGGATTTTTCGGCTCGGATACTTATAAGAAGTTTGATGGCATCCTGGCTATGTACCACGACCAGGGTCTTATTCCCTTTAAAGCCATAGCTTTTGAAAATGGAGTCAATTATACAGCCGGACTACCCATAGTCAGGACATCACCCGATCACGGTACTGCCTATGACCTCGCCGGAAAAGACCAGGCCTCTCCCTCATCCATGCTGGCTGCGATCTTCCTTGCTGTTGATATCGTGAGAAACCGGCGTGTCTATGATGAGATATCTTCAGACCCCCTTCCCATATCCGCTGAAGTGGAAGGACAGGAAGATGAAAGTCCCGACCTTGAAACCGAAGAACCCAACCTTTAATCCTCTATGCCAGCAACCGGATATAACGTATCGGAAATCTGCCATTTCATCAAAGGTGAATTAGTTCAGGAAGGCTCAGCAAACCCGCTCATCCTCGATATCCTGATCGACAGCCGCAGGCTCATTGCCCCCGATCATTGCCTGTTCTTTGCCATCCAGGGTAAACGCAACGATGGGCATAATTATATTGATGAGCTTTACCGCAAAGGCATCCGCAATTTCGTGATCTCAATCCTTCCTGTAAATATGAAGGAATATCAGGATGCCTCCTTCATCCTGGTAAATAATACCCTGCGTGCCCTGCAAAACCTGGCCGCTGCCCATCGAAAACACTTCGCCATCCCTGTTATAGGGATCACCGGCAGTAACGGGAAAACCATTGTGAAAGAATGGTTGTTCCAACTGATGCACCAGGATAAAAAGATAATCCGCAGTCCTAAAAGCTATAATTCGCAAATTGGTGTGCCCCTGTCGGTCTGGCAAATGGAAGACACCTACGATCTCGCAATATTCGAGGCCGGGATATCCGAACCCGATGAAATGGACAAACTCCAGGCTATCATTCAGCCTACCATCGGATTATTTACCAATATCGGTGCCGCACACGAAAAGAACTTTATCAGCACCGCACAAAAGGTAGGCGAAAAACTAAAATTGTTTACCAAGGTTGAAACCCTGATATATTGCCCCGATCACTCGGAAATACAACAGATCATCATCCGTTCGGAACTACTGCAATCCATTAAGGCATTTACCTGGAGCCGGAAACAATCTGCCAGCCTGCAGATCACTGGAACCGTTAAAATGAGCCTCCACCAAACTAAGATATCCGGTATTTATCACGAACATGAAGTGTCTGTCATTATCCCGTTCATCGATGAGGCCTCCGTGGAAAATGCCATTCACTGCTGGGCTGCCATGCTCCAAATGGGATATCCCAATCACATCATCAGCGAAAGAATGGCCGGACTGCAACCCATTGCCATGCGGCTTGAGCTGAAGGAAGGAATCAATCATTGCCAGGTGATCAACGATAGCTATAATTCCGATATCAATTCGCTGAGCATCGCCATCGATTTCCTGGAACAACAAACACATCAGAAAAAGAAAACGGTCATTCTTTCCGACATTTTACAAAGCAGCAAGAACGATGAAGAATTATATGGCGAGATAGCCGGCATCCTGGAAAAGAAAAAAGTTGACAGGCTTATTGGCATTGGACCGGCCATTTCAAGATATAAGGATAAATTTCCCGGTGAAAAATATTTTTTCCCGGGAACCGAAGACTTCCTGAACCGTTTTTCCTTTTCCAGCTTCAACAATGAGAGCATATTGCTGAAAGGCGCCAGGATGTTTGAGTTTGAGCTGATTTCAAGGGCCTTGCAGCAAAAATCCCACGAAACCGTGATGGAGATCAACCTGAATGCCCTGGTCAATAACCTTAATCTTTACCGCTCCAGGCTAAAACCCATCACCAAGATCATGGCTATGGTAAAGGCATTCTCATACGGAAGTGGCAGCTATGAAATCGCAAATACGCTTCAGTTCCACCGCATCGACTACCTTGCGGTGGCTTATGCCGACGAAGGTGTCGAACTGAGAAAGGCAGGCATCATCGTACCCATCCTGGTAATGAACCCCGAGGAAGAAAGCTTTGATTCCATGATCACACACCAGCTGGAACCTGAGATATACAGTTTCCATATCCTGGAAAAACTGGAAAATGCCATCGGGAAAAACATCATCCCCCTCAACAAACCCGTGAAGGTGCATATCAAGCTTGATACAGGAATGCACAGGCTGGGGTTTGAAGAAAAGGACCTTGATGAACTGATCGAACGCTTAAAGAAGAACAAACTTATTTATGTAGAATCGGTTTTTTCACACCTCGCAGCCAGCGATATGCCCGAACACGATGGATTCACCCGGCAGCAGATCGAACGGTTCAGGATAATGGGGGAAAAGGTCAGGGAAGCCGCCGGTCATCCGGTGATGATGCATATCCTGAACTCAGCAGGCATTATAAGGTTCCCGGAAGCACAATTCCAGATGGTAAGGTTGGGGATAAGCCTCTACGGTGTATCCAATGTGCCTGAAGAACAAAAAAAACTGGAAAATGTCAGTACCATGCGATCGGTCATCTCACAGGTAAAGCACATCCCTGCCGGAGAAAGCGTTGGATACAACAGGAATGGCTTATCGGAAAATGACCGCAAAATCGCCATAGTCCCGGTTGGCTATGCCGATGGTCTGCACCGCAACCTTGGCAACGGACAAGGGCACCTCATGGTTCATGACCAGCTGGTTCCTATTACCGGTGACGTTTGCATGGATATGTGCATGATCGATGTAACCGGCCTCGAAGTAAAAGAAGAAGATGAAGTGATCATTTTTGGGAAAAACCGACCCATACCGGAGCTCGCAAAGGAAATGCAAACCATACCCTATGAGGTGCTCTCGGGTATCTCCAGGCGCGTTAAAAGAATCTATTATCACGAGTAACCATTTCAGATCCGAATCAAAAACGACAGTGAAAAAACTATCCATCCTTATCCCGGCCTACAATGAAGCCAAAACCATACACCTGATCCTGAACAAGGTGCTGGACGTAAAGTTGATCAATAATATCGAAAAAGAGATCATCATTGTTAACGATTGTTCCCGTGACGATACTCAAAAAGTTATTGAGCAATATATTTCAGAACATCCAAGGCACGACATCCGGCTGTTTAACCAGGAAGTCAATATGGGAAAGGGAGCGGCTTTGCACCGCGGAATACGTGAGGCAAGCGGGGATTTCATTATCATCCAGGATGCTGACCTTGAATACGATCCGCAGGAATACAATATTCTGCTTAAGCCTGTTGTGGAAGGTTTTGCCGATGTGGTTTACGGATCCAGGTTCATGGGAGGCAATCCGCACCGCATCCTCTTTTTCTGGCACAGCATCGGAAATAAATTCCTTACTTTTTTATCCAATTTGTTCACCAACCTGAACCTTACCGATATGGAAACCTGCTACAAGCTGTTCAGGGCGGATTACATCAAAAAGATCCGTTTCAAGGAAAACCGTTTTGGCTTTGAGCCGGAGGTTACAGCCAAAATATCCCGTTTCCCCGGGATCAGGATCTATGAAGTCGGGATATCCTATTATGGCAGAACTTACGACGAAGGTAAAAAAATCGGGGCAAAGGACGGCTTCAGAGCGATATGGTGTATTTTGAAATATAATGTTTGGGACAGGAGATATTTAATTCAACAGAACTTCTGATCTACTGCTGGTTACGGCATTCATTATCTTTCATTTCTTCCTCCTGGATTAACTGATAAAACCTTTCTGTTGGTTTTAACTTACCAAAAGATTCCCAATAAGACTCTTTATTCATATTTACCCAATGTATGGACCCATAATAATATTGCCAGGTTTGAAATACATTAAATGCCACTATTAAAGCAAAAACTATAAGAAAAGGAATCAGATAACGATTTTTCAATTGGATAAAAAACTGAATTAAAGCCGCAAGCGGTATGATCAGGATGCCATATGAATCTATATAGGCCCTTAAGCCGAAGCTACCTCCAAAGTACCATTGGAACCAGGAAGATAATATATAGATATTCAAAATAAGGAAAAGTATCAGCGGAATTAATATACCAGGCTGATACTTTCGTAAAAAAAACAAGCCGATCACTGCAAAAAGCATTATAGGAGTATATATGAACCAACCCTTTTTGTAGCTAAACAAACTATTGATAATCTGTGGGTTAATCAAATTAAACCCTTGATCTTCATAAGAATAAAAAAGAAATTGTCCTGTAATGTATTTCCAATAAAGCAATTGAGGAATCCAGACTAAGAAAATAAAGACTATAATAAATAGCAGCTTACGATAATTAATAAGTAAAAATCTTGCACGATCTTTCAAGTCATAAATTCCTCTTATATTATATAACACAAAGAAAAGACCAACAATAATATTAGAGGGCCTGATCAATGAAATCAAACCAAAGATAATCCCTAGTGTTATTGAATTGCCGGCATTGGGTTTTTTATACCATAAGGTAGTCATATAAAGAAAGGCGGCTATTAAAGAAAATCCATAAACATGTGGCATAGGCGCTTCAAAAGTTGAATAAAAAAGCAAATTTGTACCGACAACTACTGCAAACAAGGCAATTGCGACACTTATCGGAGAGTAGTAATTTAAAAGGTATTTTCTTAAAAAGAGCAAACCAATAATCAGAAAAAATGCGCTACTTATCAATAGAGCTATTTTGTATGGAGAAGTGTAGCCATTCTGCTCATATCCTAAAAGAGGAGAAGTAACATGAGCCACTATGAAAAATGGCAGGTACATGATTGCATTGCCCATTGTATAGCGAAGAAAGAATTTCCCATTATTATGTTTTATGGACTGTAAATTATTGTTTAATGCAAAATTTTCATTCAGGGTGTCAAGTGAAATATCCCGATGTATAAATACAGCAGGTAAATATGCATAATAAGACTTTACATCATGAGCGATAACCCGGCCAGGGACTTTCCAAAACTTTACCTCATTGTCTGTTAAAAAGATTACCAGACAAACCAATATTATTGAAACATAAACTATATGTTTCATTAAAAATTTCCCCATGCGGTTGAAAATATCCTTTGTTTTCATAGTCTCATTGCGGTGGAAAATTAGTAAATTTTACATTTAAATATTATTAACCTTAACGTAGAATGAGAAATTTTTTAAAATCCTGAATTTGGATTCAATCGGGCTATATTGTATTTTTTATGTATTTGTTTATAACTTTGCCGGTCAACCATTCATCTCTTTGCTATGTATAAAGGAAAAAAGATTGCAGCTGTCATTCCATGCTATAATGAAGCTAATCAAATAAACAAGGTCGTCGAACAAATGCCGGATTATATTGATGGCATGGTTATCGTTGATGATTCAAGCACTGATAATACTGTAACCGTAGTTAAAGAACTACAAAAGAAATATTCCAGAATCATATTGATTGTTCATGAAAAAAACCAGGGAGTGGGTGGGGCTATTGCCTCAGGTTATAAATATTCCAGAGATAATGAATATGATGCAGCTGTTGTCATGGCAGGAGATGGACAAATGGACCCGGAACATCTCCCTGATCTTTTGGACCCCGTTGTCAGCGGTGAAGTAGATTATACAAAAACCAACAGGCTACTTTCCGGAGAAGCGTATCAAAAAATTCCCAGAACACGTTACTGGGGGAACTCCATTCTATCTCTTCTTACGAAAATTGCTTCAGGATACTGGCATATTGCCGACTCCCAGTCAGGTTATACCGTAATTGATAAGAAAGCACTTCATACTATAGACTGGGATAAGATGTACAAACGTTATGGACAACCGAATGATTTATTGGTTAGACTTAATATTTTTGATTTTAAAGTCAGGGATATTATAACCGATCCGGTATATAATATCGGAGAGCAATCAAAAATGAAGATTTCAAAAGTTGTCCGGACAATTTCCTGGTTGTTGGTAAAGATGTTTTTCTATCGCCTGAAAGAAAAGTATATCATTAGAGATTTTCATCCCCTGATTTTCTTTTATCTATTTGGTTTCTTTCTGAATTTAATCAGCATACCCCTTTTCATTAGGGTATTGTATTTCTGGATCGTCTTTAATCACATACCAAAAGTAAATTTCCTTGCATGGATGTTTGCCGTGATTATGGGAATACAGTTCATCCTTTTTGCCATGTGGTTTGATATGGACAGTAACAAAAAACTCAGATGAAACTAATTAAAAGCAAATTATTATATAATATCCTGATATACATTTCTTTTATTTTCCTGTTTATTTATTTAATCCGGACCGATTATATCAACTTTGATAAAATCCAATTTAATTATATTGCTTTAGCAGCATCGATCGTATTATTCTGGATTGGAATTACTATGAGTTCTCTCAGTTGGGGGAATGCACTTAAAGTACACCATATTACCATAAGTTCAAAGAATGCTGTCATCTCACATGGATTATCAATATTCGCAAAATATATTCCAGGTAAAATTTGGGTGGTTTTGGGAAGAGCAACTTATGTTTCAAACCTTGGATATTCTATTAATACTTCTTCACTGGCTTCCTTAAAAGAACAATTAATATATGTTTGGACTGGAATAGGGATAAGTATTATTCCCGTTTTAATATATTATGGAATAAAGAGCTTAAGCATCTTGGTTTTCGGGATATTTATACTTCTGACTATATTTTTGTTTTTAAAGCCATTTCATAATACTGTAATTAAACTAATTAACCGGGTTTTTAAAAAAGACATTCAGGTCCCGGCATTACGCTTTTCTGAAAATACAACAATCATTCTTTTTTGCTCAGCATATTGGATAATCTGGATGGTAGGTTTCTATTTCTTCAGTTATTCTATATATCCAAAAGTTACAATAATGGCTGTTTTTGCATTCCCTCTTGGGGTGACCCTGGGATTACTTGCCATTATCATTCCAAGTGGATTGGGAGTAAGAGAAGGAATTATTTCAGGTTATCTTATTTTAACAGGAATTCCTGAGGATGCAGCTATCAGTATTTCTTTTTTAGCAAGGTTCTGGTTCCTTTCCGGAGAAATCTTTATCTTTTTATTTGCGGTATTATTAAGATTATCTAAGAAAAATTCCAAACAATAAATCAATTAATCGATTGAACTATTCAGATTTGTTTTTATTATGATTATATAACCAAATAGCATCCATTTTTATCACAGAATCAATTGAAATCCCCCATTTTTCAGCTTTCTCTTTTAACATGGGTTGTAAATCCTCACTATTCCTCAACCTGTTTTCATAATATTCAATTTCTTTCTCATAGGTACTCCTGTCAAATATCACAGGTCTGTTTTCTTTATATTCGCCTTTTTTTGCTCCTTCATAATCAGGCCAGGTTATCAGTTCCCAAAATTCAGTTTCAGGATAAACTTTCAGGAAACTGCTCCAGTAGGCCTCTTTAGTCATCATCGCATAATGAATGGCACCATTCCTGTATTGAATTACCTGGAAAATATTATGTGCGGAAAAAATCAATATAAGGATTATGTATATTACCTTTAGGAGTATTTTTTTCTTAAAAAACCACGATGTAATTGTAGCAAAGGGTAATGCTAAAATAGCATATGACTCTATAAAGGTCCTTTGTCCGTAACTACCTCCGTACCACCAGCACCACCAAGATGCTATCACCCAAATGTTTAATAAGGTAAAAATGAGAATTGGGAAAAATGCTTGTCTGATTCTTTGGTAAAGAAATCCAATACCAATAAGCGCCAGAGTCATTATAGGTGTGTAAATTAACCACCCTTTCCTGTAACTGAATAAGGTATTTGTTATCTCAGGGTCATCAAAATAAAACCTGGCACCAACAGTTCCATAAGTATTAAATAAAAAAGAACCGGATATATATTTCCAATAAAGGAATTGAGGAGCCCAAACAAGAAAAAAGAAAAAAACCATTAGAATTATGAGGTAATACTTTCCTATAAAAAACTTAACTCTTTCCAATAAACCTGCCCATGTTGTAATCCCCCAAAAGATAATTAATGCAAGGATAATAATATTTGAGGGCCGAACCAGACTTATTAAACCTAAAACCATTCCAATATAGGATGTATTTAATAAACCAGGATTTTTATACCAACGGACCGTGAGAAAAAGAAAAATTGCAAATAATGTAAAGCTGTATGTATGAGACATTCCAGCATCCAATGTAGTATAGTAAAGAAGATTAGTCCCGATTACTATTGCAATGCTTGTAATAGCAATCACTATCTGCTTAAAATAATTCTCCAGAAACTTTCTAAGAAAATACAATCCGATTGCAAGATAAACCCAACAACCAATAACTATTGCCACCTTATAGGGAATAGAAAACCCATCTGCCTCATAACCCAGAAATGGTGTTACAATATGAGCTATAATAAAAAAAGGAAGATATAGGTAAGCCATTCCCATGGAAGTAAGGATGGCATTTTTCCCGGTAGCTGTCGGTAAAGGCCAAAAATGCTTGGTATGTTTATTTACATCTTCCTTTATAAATTCCAGAGAAATATCATGATGTATAAATAAAGCCGGCAAATATGCATAGTACGAGTTAACATCGGAATAAATGATTTTGTCATCGGTCAGCCATATCTTGTTAGAGAAATTAAAAATCATTATAAAGATCAATATCATCCAATTGATTGTTCTAGCTAATTTTAAGCTAAATAACTCCCTTAATAAATTTGAAAAATTTCTCTTCATTAGAAATGTTTAGAAACCTTAAAACTCCTCCTCCTCACCAAATTCCATTAAAACACCCTCCACATCTTCACTTTCATCGCAATTCAACTCCAAGTCCAATGCTTTTAACGGCTTTTCAAAATCTCCCATACCCACGCCCAGGGTGGAGTCGGCGTAAACCTTGTGCATGAATAGTGCCCATATGGGCAAGGCCATATTGGCTCCCTGACCTAAGGAAATTGAGCGGAAATGGGCCCCGCGATCTTCACATCCTACCCATACTCCTGCGCTCAGATCCGGTGTGATGCCCATAAACCATCCGTCGCTCTGATTTTGCGTGGTTCCGGTCTTGCCGGCTATAGGATTCTGAAAACTGTACTTCAACCGCAAACGTATACCTGTACCCGTTTGTACCACCCCTTTCATCAGCTCCAGCATCAAATAGGCTGTCTCTTCGCTCATGGCTTCATTCTTATCCGGTATGAAATCCTCAACAACATTACCGTTCTTGTCTTCAATGCGGGTGATAAATATTGGCTCCACATAAACCCCCTTATTGGCAAAGGAATTGAACGCTCCTACCATTTCGTACAAGGAAAGATCGGCCGACCCTAACGCTATCGCATGAACCGGCGGGATCTCACTTACTACGCCCATCTTCCTTGCTATCTTGATCACCGACAATGGCGAATACCTTTTCATCAGAAAAGCCGATATCCAGTTATTTGAGTTGGCCAGGGCCCATTTCAGGGTGACCATCTCACCAACTCTCGCATCGGATGAATTCCTGGGTGCCCAGAACTCCCCCGTGGGAAGCTCTACGCTATATGGAATGTTCGCTACCTTATAACAGGGAGAAAACTCTCCTTCCTGCATGGCCAGTGTATATAAGAATGGCTTGAACGTGGAACCAACCTGCCTTTTGGCCTGAGTCACATGATCATACTTGAAGAAACGGTATTCAATACCCCCAACATAAGCCCTTACATGGCCCGAATGGGGATCCATAGCCATTAGCCCTGCATTCAGAAAAAATTTATAATAACGGATGGAATCCATCGGCGTCAATATGGTATCAACATCACCTTCCCAGGTAAATACTTCCATAGATACCGGCGTGTTGAAGACTATCCGGATGGAATCTTCCTCTACCCCGCGGGAAGCCAAACGCTGATACCGCTCCGACCGGCGCATGGCCTGATCCTGTAACCTCCTGATCTCTTCCTGGATAACCTCAGGTTCAAAAACATATGGTGCATAACGATGCCCCTTCCAATGCTCATAAAAAGCCGGCTGTAAATCGCTTGCAAGATGCTCGGCCACAGCCTCCTCTGCATATGTCTGCATCTTTGAATCAATGGTAGTATATATCTTTAAACCATCTTTATATAAATTGTACGGATTGCCATCGGCTTTGTAATGATTCCTGCACCAGTCATGCAAATTCACCCGGAGATACTCCCGGAAATAACGCGCCAGCCCAGCCGTGTGGTCCTGAACCCGAAATCTCGACATGTCAATGGGTATGGAGGATACACTGTCTAATGTCTCCTTGTCGATGAACCCGTATTTCTCCATCTGCGATAAAACCAGGTTCCTCCGCTGCAGTGCGTGACCCGGGTTTCTTACCGGACTGTACCAGGTCGGCCCGTTCACCACTCCGACCAACAGTGCCGACTCTTCAAGGTTCAACGAATCCGGTGTCTTGTTGAAAAATGTCCTTGCCGCCGACTTGATCCCAAAACTCTGATGCCCGTAATCCATGGTATTGAAATACATGGCAATGATTTCTTCCTTGGAGTAATTATGTTCCAGCCTTGTAGCCGTTACCCACTCCTTGAACTTTCGCATCACCAGTTGCATTTTGGTCAGGTTCTCGCCACGCGGAAAAAGGTTCTTAGCCAACTGTTGGGTGATGGTACTGCCTCCTCCACTGTAATTACCGGTTAAAACACCAAATGCAACCCTGAATAATGCCTTGGAATCCACGCCTGCATGCTTGTAAAAACGAATGTCTTCGGTCGCCAACAAGGCATTGACCAAATGAGGAGGTAAATCCTGAAAATGGATATTGGAACGGTTCTCAATATAATAGGTACCCAGCAACACGCCATCAGCCGAGTAAATCTCCGATGCAAGGTTGCTTTCCGGATTTTCCAGCTCCTCGAATCCGGGCATGTATCCGAACCACCCATGAGCTATCCCGAAAAACATCAGGAAAACTATCAGGAGAACCGTTAGGTATAGTCCCCAGAACCGGATCAGGTACCTGGATGGGCGCTTTTTCTTTTTCTCCACTCCGGCCATCAATAACTCACTTTATATTTTACATCTTTTCTATCCTGATTCCCACATCTTCCATTCCCTCCAACCCGGTCTCCCTCATCCCCTGAGTAATCTTGAATAAGTACTCACCATTTCTCGGAAATTTCAATCCTTCCCGGATCAGGATCTGATTATCCCTGATCCTGCCTCCCCCCGTGCCATACCAGCGACCTTGCTTGTCGGCCAGAATACATTCCAGCGTGTCACGCGCCGTGTTACCGTTTGGAAAGCGCGTATCCAGAAAAAGGAAAATGTTACTGAAGGGATAATCGGTATTATGCCTGATATTCAGATAAAACCTATAAAGCGACAGGCTGTCGTCAACCTCTACAGAAAAAACCATGGCTGAGTCCATATGCCAAATCTGATCAGCAACCGAAAAGGACCTGTCATACAACCTCCCCCTGTCGCAGGAAATAAAAAAAAGAAACAAAACCGGCAGGATTATGTAAACAATATATCTTGACATCCGGGTAAAGATAAAAACTTTCTTTGATAAGTACCGAAAGGGGAATTTATTGTTAAACCCAATAAATTTAATCAAAGCGGTGGAGGTCATTTTGCTCCATGCCGTTACCGTAATCCACCTTCTTCTCAGTCACTTCGGCATAGTCTTCCAGTTTTTCAGGGAAAACTCCTTTCTCATTCATCGCCATGATCTCTTTCACCTTCTCAATCTTGATGGCAAGGATCTTGGATTTGTCATTAACATAACTATACCACATAACCCCTTTGAAAACATCACTCTTATGATGTATTGCCTCTCCTTTTCCGGTTTTTAATGCTATCCGGTTATCCGGGAAATGGCTCAAAGCATCTATGTAGCAATCGTTTTCAAAGTTCAGGCAGCATTTTAACTTTCCGCACTGACCGGCTAGTTTTTGCGGATTCAGCGATAACTGTTGTGTGCGCGCCGTATTGGTGGTCACCGAGCGAAAACGGGTTATCCACGTTGCACAGCACAATTCCCTGCCACAGGATCCAATACCACCCAAACGCGCAGCTTCCTGTCTCACCCCGATCTGACGCATCTCTATCCTTACCCGGAATTCCTCAGCAAGGATCTTGATCAACTCCCGAAAGTCTACCCTGTCTTCAGCCGTATAATAAAATATGGCTTTCGTATTGTCCCCCTGATACTCAATATCGTTCATCTTCATGTCAAGGCCAAGGTTCTCAACGATCGACTTGGTCCGTTGCATGGTCTGTTTTTCCCTCTTCACAGCACTTACCCATTTTTCAAGATCTGTGATACGTGCCCTGCGGTAAACCTGCTTAACGGTATCGGTTCGTATATAATGCCCTTTCTTTTTCATCTGCAGGCGGGCCGTCTCTCCGGTAAGGGAAACTATCCCTATATCATGACCCGGCGAGGCCTCCACCGCTACAATATCCCCAACCAACAGTTCATAACCCTGCGTAACCATGAAAAACTCTTTGTGGCTGTTCTTAAACCTTACCTCAACATAATCGAAAACTTCTGTCCCGGGAGCCATGGGGATATCATTCACCCATTCGGTACTGTCAAGCTTACAACAGCCATGTTTAAATGATGACTGACCCCTCTCATTGTTTGCCGGTTCTTCCGTTAATCCCCGGGTCAGGAATATATTATTGAAAATATGGTGGTTTGTATCGTCCATGATATTATCATCAATTCATTCCGGCAAATGTACAAAATTATCACTGAGATGTTTCCCGGAACAATTCCATTATCCTCAGCGACATATCCATTAAAGTCAATGGAGCATAAGCATTCCTCTCAATATGATTGTGCCCCTCCTCGAAAATCCCGACAAACCGTTCCAGCACAGCAGGTTGAAGAAATGGCGCAATTTTTACGTTAAAATCCATTTCTTCCGGTGGCAGGAAAACATTCTTATTCTGATTATAATGGATCAGCAGACTGTTCCTCGAAACCATCAATGCATAACGGAAGAGAGATTTCAGCTCTTCCCGGGTACTGCGTGCAACTTCTCCCACAAATCCTTCAATCCCAATAATATCTTTTTTAAAACACAGCCGCATCCAATTTCTGAAGGTCTCAAAATTAAATTTTTCCCTTTCCGTAGCTTCCAGGAAAGATTTGGCTGAATGTAAATTACCTCCTGATGCCATGGCTGCCCTGCGGATGTCTTCTTCTGTATGCTGTGTCTGCCGTGTCAGCAATTCCTGAAGGTCCTTGTCCTCAAACCGGGGAATTTTTACAATCTGGGTTCTCGACAATATAGTGTTGATGATCTCATCCTGGTCTTCAGAAATCAATATAAACAAGGTTTTATCCGGTGGCTCTTCCAGGATCTTCAGTATTTTAGGGGCAGCAGAATAATACAAGCGCTCCGCCATCCATATGATCATGATCTTATATTCCGACTCATAGCTTTTATAGCTCAAAAGTCGGATGATCTCGTTACAATCCTTCGCATTGATGATGCCCTGCTTCTTTTCTATCCCTATCCTTTCGTACCACTCGTTCAAAGCCGGATAATAATTCGATTCCAGGATGTAAGACCTCCACTGGGGAATAAAATCCCTGCTTCTGGGATCCTTGAATTCGCTGGTACTTGCTACCGGATATATAAAATGCAGGTCGGGATGTGCCAGTGTATTGAATTTCACACAGGATGGACAAGTCCCGCACGCATCGCTATCGTTGCGGTCACGGCAGTTCACATACCTGGCATAGGCAAGTGCAAGCGCAAACTTACCATTGCCTTCCGGACCAAGAAAAAGCTGGGCATGACTAACACGGCCATCCGCCACGGTACCCAGGAGCCGTTTCTTGATTCCGGCATATCCCGGTATATCCCTGAACAGCATGGTCCTATTTTACTGCTTCTTTGGATGAGCAAACTTTGGAAATGAAAAACTCACGGTTCATCCTGGCAATATGACTGACGGAAATGTTTTTAGGACATTCTGCCTCGCAGGCATAGGTATTGGTACAATTACCAAATCCCAGTTCATCCATCTTATTGACCATAGCCTGAACGCGGCGTGCAGCTTCAACTTTCCCCTGCGGCAACACGGCAAACTGTGATACCTTGGCTGCTACAAAAAGCATGGCCGAGGCATTTTTACAGGCAGCAACACAGGAACCGCAACCTATACAGGCAGCAGCATCCATGGCAATATCGGCAGCATATTTGGGTACCGGGATACCGTTGGCATCAGGAGCATTACCCGTGTTCACGGAAATATATCCCCCTGCCTGAATGATCTTTTCAAAGGCAGTACGATCTACCATCAGATCCTTGATCACCGGAAATGCCTTGGCCCTCCATGGTTCTATGGTTATGGTCGATCCGTCTTTGAAATTCCTCATGTGCATCTGGCATACCGTAATGCCACTGTCAGGTCCGTGCGGCCTTCCGTTGATGTATAATGAACAGGTCCCGCAAATACCTTCCCGGCAATCGTGGTCAAATGCCACCGGATCCTTGTCTTCCATCACAAGCTGCTCATTGAGAATATCCAGCATTTCCAGGAATGATGCATCGGAAGAAATACCCTTCACCTGGTAAGTCTCAAATTTTCCCCTGGTTGCGGGATTCGCCTGTCTCCAGATTTTAAGAGTCAAATCCATATGTGTGATTTTTAAATTCGTTAATCGTTTTGTAAATCGGATGCTTACTTGTAACTCCTTTGCTTGACCTCAATGAACTCAAACTTGATGGGTTCCTTGTGCAGCTCGGGTTCCTTGTCGTCGCCTTTATACTCCCAGGCAGCAACATAAGTGTAGTTCTTGTCGTCACGCAAGGCTTCCCCTTCCGGGGTCTGGTATTCTTCCCTGAAATGCCCCCCGCAGGATTCATTCCGGTTCAAAGCGTCTCGGGCCATCAATTCCCCGATCTCAAGAAAATCGGCCACCCTGAGGACTTTTTCCAACTCAAGGTTTACATCCTCGGCTTTACCTGGCACTCTCACCTGCTTCCAGAAATCTTCGCGCGTCTTCCGGATGAGCTCTATTGCCTTCTTCAATCCTTCTTCATTTCTTGCCATACCCACATATTCCCACATGATATGCCCCAACTCACGGTGGAAGCTGTCAACTGTCCGGTTGCCCCTGATGCTCATCAAACGGTTGATCTTTTCCCGGACAGCCTTTTCGGCTTCTGTAAACTCGGGTGTATCGGTGGAGAACCGCGGCACATTGATCTGGTCGGCAAGGTAATTCTGAATGGTGTAAGGCAACACGAAATACCCGTCACTTAATCCCTGCATCAAGGCCGAAGCCCCAAGCCTGTTGGCCCCGTGATCTGAAAAATTCGATTCCCCCGTTGCAAACAGTCCCTTAACCGTGGTCTGAAGTTCATAATCAACCCAGGTACCTCCCATAGTATAATGAACCGCCGGATAGATCATCATCGGTGTTTTGTATGGATTTTCATCCACAATCTTTTCATACATCTGGAAAAGATTCCCATAACGGGCTTCGATCACCGATAAACCCAGTCTCTTGATAGCATCGGCGAAATCAAGGTAAACGGCAAGGCCTGTGCTGCCAACCCCGTAGCCTGCATCACATCTTTCCTTGGCTGCACGGGAAGCAACGTCCCTGGGAACCAGGTTGCCAAAGGCCGGATAACGGCGCTCAAGATAATAATCCCTGTCTTCCTCCGGGATTTCCACAGGCTTCATTTGCCCCTTGCGGATCTTCTCCGCATCTTCTTTCTTCTTCGGAACCCAGATCCTGCCATCATTCCTGAGACTTTCACTCATCAGTGTCAGTTTCGACTGGTAATCGCCATGGACAGGGATACAGGTGGGATGGATCTGTGTAAATGACGGATTCGCGAAGAACGCACCCCGCTTATAACACTGCCAGGATGCGCTTCCATTGGAATTCATCGCATAAGTGGAAAGAAAGAAAACATTGCCGTAACCACCCGTTGCAATTACTACGGCATGGGCAGAGTGACGTTCTATCTTCCCTGTATTTAATTCACGTGTGATTATTCCCCGGGCACGACCGTCAATGATCACCAGATCAAGCATCTCCCGCTTGGGATACATGGTGACATTACCACGGTTTATCTCTTTCATCAAGGCACCATAAGCACCTAAAAGTAACTGCTGACCGGTCTGGCCACGGGCATAAAACGTCCTGGATACCAATGCTCCCCCAAAAGAACGGTTTGCCAGCGTACCACCATACTCACGGGCAAAAGGAACCCCCTGAGCTACACACTGGTCGATAATATCGTTGCTGACTTCAGCAAGTCGATACACATTGCCTTCCCTCGACCGGTAATCACCGCCTTTTATGGTGTCGTAAAACAAACGGTATATGCTGTCTCCATCGTTCGGATAATTCTTCGCTGCATTGATACCTCCCTGGGCAGCTATACTGTGAGCACGCCTCGGACTCTCATGTATCCCGAAAACCTTTACCTTAAAACCCATTTCCCCGAGACTGGCTGCTGCCGATGCTCCGGCCAGCCCCGTACCGATGATTATTATGTCGAGCTTCCGCTTGTTGGCAGGATTGACAAGATTCTGAGTCGATTTATACCTGCTCCACTTTTCGGCGAGAGGACCTTCCGGTATTTTTGGATCAAGTTTTGTCATAGTGGCAAATTATTTTGAATGTCTTGATAATCAATGGTTATACAAAAAAGATAAAATACAATGGAATGAGTATGAATCCCAAAGGTATCACAATGGAATAAACGTTCCCGACTAACTTAATCGCTGGAGTGTATTTGCTGTGGTTCCATCCCAGAGACTGAAAGGCCGACTGAAATGCATGATTCAGATGAAAACCCAATACAATGATCAGCAAAATATATAACACGGAATAGGTTGTGTCTGAAAACAGATTGATGGCCATATGATAAAAATCATGGCTGTTCTGAACAACCACCGGCCCCTCAGGAGCCTTGGTAAGCCCGGCTTTGACCAGGTAGAAGTTCATCATGTGTATCACCAGAAAGATGAAAACAATCACCGCCGTATGGATCATGAACTTGGAAAAATACGAGGTATGCGACCAACCTTCAATTTTGTAACGGATGGGACGGGATCTCCAGTTATGCAACTGAAGTACCACACCATAAATGATGTGAATAATGAAAGCTGCAAATAAAAAGATCTCCATGATCTTCACCAAAGGATTGCTGGTCATGAAGTGTACCGCTTCCCTGAAGATCTCCTCGTGATTTTCCGTGATCGGCAAAATGAACAGGTTGATGGTCAGGTGGACGATCAGAAACACCATCAGGAAAAATCCGGCAATGGACATGATGTATTTCTTCGTCAGTGATGAATAGTGCAGGAACTTACTCATAAAATACAATTTTTCAAATGTATGTTTAACGATTTGTAACAGAACATTAAATAATGTTTCTTTGCATGTTAATAGGCAAATGTATGGAAAATCCATTGTTAAATTTATCACAGATAAATGTCCGGATGTTAATTTTTATTCAATTTAAATAATTGGTGAATGATGAACATTTCTCAACCCGCATCTAACTTCTTCGAACAAAACAGGAAAAACCTTATATCTCTCCTGCCCCAGGGCTCCCTGGCAATCATCAACTCCAGCGATGAATACCCCAGGAATGGTGACCAGAGTTTCCCTTTCCGGCAAAATTCAGATTTGTATTATCTCACCGGCATAGACCAGGAAATGACCCGCCTTGTCCTGGCACCCACATACCATAATAAAGATTTTCAGGAAGTCCTCTTCATCCGTAAACCTGATCCTGCCGTGGAAACCTGGGAAGGTAAAAAACTGGATAAAGAACTAGCCACAAGTATTTCAGGAATAAAAACCATCCTGTATAACGACTCTTTCGACAGCTTCCTGCATGAAGTCATGACAGCATCCGAATCTGTGTATCTGAATGCCAATGAATATCCAAAATACTCAAACCCCGTTCCCTATTTCGACCTTAGGTTCAGCCGGGAACTCCAAAGCAAATTCCCTCTACACAAGTATGAAAGGCTTGCCCCCCTGCTGAAAAAACTCCGAATGATTAAATCGGAGACGGAGATTGATCTTATTCGACAGGCTATCAACATCACCGGGCTTGCCTTTAACAGGGTACTGAAAAACATTGTTCCCGGAATGAAAGAATACCAGATAGAAGCTGAGATAACCTACGCTTTTATGATGAACGGAGCCAGGAATCACGCCTACAAACCCATCATTGCCTCCGGGGAAAATGCATGCTTCCTGCATTATGTTACTAACAGCGATATATGCCGCAGCGGTGACCTCCTCCTCATGGATTTTGGCGCAGAATACTTAAACTATGCCGCCGATATCACCCGTACCATCCCGGTTAACGGAAGGTTTACCAAACGACAGAAGACTTTCTATGATGCCATCATGAAAATCCAGGAACAGGCCGGCAGACTCCTGGTCCCGGGTAATACTATCGATAACGTTAACAAAGAGGTGAATGCCATGATGGAAGAAAGTATGATCAGACTCGGATTGTTCTCTGCCGAAGATGTGAAAAAGCAACCACCATCAAACCCGCTGTACCTGAAATACTTCATGCATGGTGTCAGCCATTTCATCGGACTTGATGTGCACGATGTCGGCACAAAATATGAAATTCTTCAACCAGGAATGGTGCTTACCTTCGAGCCGGGCATTTATCTCAGAGAAGAAAAAATGGGAATCAGGATAGAAAATGTTATCCTGGTTACCGAAAACGGACCGGTTAACCTTTCGGAAAACATACCGGCAGAAGCATCTGAGATAGAATCAATCATGAATGACAGAAATTCATGATCCTGATTTTCCGGACAGATTCACCTAATTCACCCATGTTTTATTTACCTTTGAAGTCGTAATTAACAAAAAATGACCAATATGTTTGAAGCCAGTTTGTACCAGGAACGCAGAACAAACCTGCGTAAAGAACTTTCCGGAGGCGTTATCCTTTTTATGGGCAACCAGGAAGCCTCAATGAATTACCCCGCCAACACCTATCATTTCCGTCAGGATAGCAGCTTTTTATATTTTTTCGGCCTCGACCAGCCTGATCTTGCTGCCATCATAGACTTAGATGCAGGTAACGACATAATTTTCGGTGACGATGTCACTATGGACGATATTATTTGGATGGGCCCCCAGCCATCCATGAAAGACCGTGCACTCAGAGTAGGAGTAGAACATACCCGGCCTTTGTCTGCACTTCCTGAATATTTAAGTAAAGCCATAGGTTCAGGACGCAGGTTGCACATCCTCCCTCCTTACCGGGGCGATCACTGGATGCAGCTTAACAGAATCCTGGATGTCGATTTCCCGAAAATCAAATCCTATGTCTCCGAAGAGCTGATCCGTGGTGTTGTTAAACTCAGGTCGGTCAAGGACGAACACGAAATCAGAGAGATCGAAAAAGCTATGGATATTGCCTATGCAATGCATACCACCTCCATGAAAATGGCCATGCCCGGGGTTGTTGAAAGAGAAATAGCCGGTACCATCGAAGGGATATCCCTTTCCATGGGAGGCCCTGTCTCTTTCCCGGTGATCCTTAGCATTAACGGTCAAACATTACATAATCATTATCACGGGAATACCCTCCGGGAAGGCAGAATGATGGTCACCGATGCCGGGGCCGAATCGGAAATGCATTATGCCTCCGATATCACCCGTACCGTTCCTGTCGGGGGAAAATTCAATACCCGTCAGAAAGAAATCTATGAGATCGTCCTCAAAGCCAATAACGACGTGATTGCAGCCTGCAAACCCGGTATATTTTACAGAGAAATGCATTTGCTTGCCGCAACAACCATCGCAGAAGGTTTGAAAGCTCTCGGCCTGATGAAGGGTGATATTGGGGAAGCCGTCAGCCAGGGTGCTCACGCTCTGTTCTTCCCACATGGATTAGGACATATGATGGGCCTCGATGTTCATGATATGGAAAACCTGGGCGAAAACTTTGTAGGATATGATCAGGAAATACAACGCTCTAAACAATTCGGACTTGCTTTCCTGCGTATGGCCAGAAGACTACAGCCCGGCTTTGTGATCACCGATGAACCCGGAATTTATTTCATACCGGCTCTCATCGATCAATGGCGCAATGAAAAGAAATTTTCCGAATTTATTAATTACGATAAAGTGGAAACATACAAAGACTTCGGCGGCATACGTATTGAAGATGATATCCTGATTACAGAATCGGGTTGCATCGTCCTGGGTAAACCTATTCCGAAATCAGTTTTGGAAATTGAAAAGATTATGTACAATGGTTAGTAGTATCAAATTTAAAGGAAAAGACATCCGTTTCAGGGTCAAAGGCCATGGAAAAACCATCGTCCTGCTCCATGGCTTCCTGGAGAATTCCAAAATCTGGAACCGTTTTGAAGACTTTCTCTCCAACGATTACAGCGTGGTCTCCATCGACCTCCCCGGATTCGGAAAGAGCGATAGTATTGATATGATCAATACCATGGAAATCATGGCGGAAGCCGTCAACAAAGTTCTTAATTCGCTTAACGTCAAGCAATGCCTGATGGCAGGACATTCCATGGGAGGGTATGTGGCATTGTCGTTTGCTGAAATGTATGCCGCAAAAATAGGCGCTCTCGTTCTATTCCACTCACATGCCGCTGCCGACAGCCCGGAAGCCAAAGCAAACCGTAACCGGACAATCCGCATAGTGGAAGAAAATCATCACGACTTTATCCTACAGTTCATTCCTTCTCTCTTCTCTCCCGGAAATGAAGAATTGTATGAAAGAGAAATTGAAAAACTTCATTCCCAGGCCTCCAAAATATCCCCCGCAAACATCATCGCAGCACTCGAAGGGATGAAACTTAGGACCGGGAAGGAAAATGTACTGAAAAATGCGGGATTTCCTGTTTTGTTCATCATTGGAAAAGACGACTCCCGCATTCCTATGGATTTGATCATGGAACAGGTCATCCTTCCAAAACACTCCGAAATACTTATCCTGGATGGGACAGGACATATGGGCTTCATTGAGGCCAGAAAACAAACCATGCTGGCAATCAAAGGGCTGGCCGACAGAACACTTTAATTCATCCTTGGTTATATGAAACAACCCGATCCTACACCTTTGAATGAAAAGAACCATTCAAAATTGCTGAACCGGATTTTCATCCTGGTCATTATCCTGCTGGGCGCAGTTAATTATAGTAATACCATTGGCAATTTTTACTCCCTCGATGATTATCATATCTCATCGGGAAATGATCTGATCAAGCAGGGTTTCAAAGCCATACCGGAAATTATGACTTCCCTTTATGCCTCCCGTGAACTGGAAGATATGCATTATGGATACCGGCCGGTTGTGAGGATTTCATTCGCTATTGAATACGGTATTTTCGGAGAGAATAATCCTAAAATGCCTTATATCAGCCATACTATCAACCTTCTTCTTTACATCCTGCTTGCCCTGCTGATTTTTCAGGTTCTTAAAAGGCTCTTCCGCAACCAAAGCCTGTATCTCCCCTTTCTTATAACCCTTCTCTTTGTTGCCCATCCCATTCATACCGAAGTAGTCGCCAGCCTTAAAAACCGCGACGAGATCCTTAGCCTCGGGTTTTTCCTGCTCTCCCTGCAGGCCTTCCTGAAATATGCCGATTACGGGAAAAAATGGCCGGTATTCTGGGGTATCATCTTCTATATTCTCGCTTTCCTTTCGAAAGCCTCTATTGTTTCTACTATCCTGGTTTTCCCTCTGGTCTTTCATTTCTTTACCGATATGAAACCAAAGAAAATACTCATTATCACGGGGGTAATGCTGCTGGTAGCAATTGTATCCATCTTCGGTCCATACCTTTACCTGCCGGAAACTTCCAGGATCATCCGCTTTCACGAAAACCCCATCGGATACCAGGATGATTTCCTTGTCAGAATATCCACAGGACTTTATGGGTTATTATATTATCTGCGCTTACTGTTCTATCCCCACCCGCTCGTTTATTATTACGGCTATGACATGATCCCGCTCACCGGACCGGCCAACCCCTGGGTAATACTATCTTTCCTGATCTATCTGGGTATGTTTGTGTATGCCGTGATCTTTTTCAGGAAAAAAGCTATTTTATCCTTTGCGTTTTTGTTCTTCCTGATCACAATGGCTCCATATTCAAATATTGTAGCCTTTCCCCCGGGTATCATCGCTGAACGCTTTCTTTTCTTTCCTTCCCTGCCTTTTATCCTTGCCATTGTTTATATCCTCTTCCTGGTTTTCAGGCTCGCAGGAAAAACAAGCAATGCATTCAGCATAAATACAGCAATCGTTACCGTTATTGTTCTATTATTGCTGATCCCTTCCACCTTAAAAACCCGCGACAGAAACAAGGACTGGAATACACAATATACCTTGTTCAATGCCGATATCAAACACCTTCATAATTCGGTTAAAGCCAATGACCTTCTGGCCGACGAAATTATGCGACAAGTCAACAGAGAACTATCAAAACCCGTGGATGTTACCAAATTCATTAAACCCTCGGCAGAAAGAGCCGCCGGTTTTTGGAAAAGAGCATTGGAAATCTACCCTGAACATTATTCATCCTGGTCCAATCTCGGGATTGCCTACAATAAAATTTTCAAGGATTACGACCAGGCTATGAAGTATTTCAAGAAGGCAATTGAGATCAAACCGGATTATGGGGTCGCCCTCTTTAACCTCGGAATGGTATACGAAAATAAAGGCATGCGCGATTCTGCAATGATTATGTACGAAAAGTGCATAGAACTGGAACCGGGAATCATCAATCCCAGATCACGCCTGGCTAATCTCCATTTCCTGAAAGGTGATTTCCGCAAAGCCCTCATCCTGAATGAAGAAATCATCAAACTTGACCCGAAAGAAACCCTTCCCTACCTTAACTTTGGTAATTATTATCTTAGTATCGGAGACACTATAAAGGGCATTGGGTTTTATGAAAAAGCTGTTGAAATGGGCGCTCCCGCCCAGGTGAGCATGTTCCTCAACCGCTATTACCGCCAAAAAGGTGATGAAGAAAAAGCAGGATTCTACTTTGAGAAACTGAGAAAGGCCTCAGGCGACAACCCCATTCCTGAACGGAAATAGATTATATTTGCATGACCTAACTTTTCGGCATGAACCAGGTTGATTATTCGGTTGTTGTTCCCGTTTTCCAGAGTGATACACTCCTGAGCGAACTGTACAAAGGAATCAAAGAGGTTTTTGACAAGATCAGCAAAAGCTTTGAAGTCATCTTCATCGACGATGGCAGCCGTGACCAAAGCTGGCAAGTGCTTACACACCTCAAAAAAGAAAACCCTGGAAACATTACAGCCATCCGGCTTAACAAAAATTATGGACAGCACAACGCCATCATGTGCGGTTTCCACTTCGTGAAGGGTGATTATATCATTACAATGGACGATGATCTCCAGCACCCTCCTGCCGAAATAGAAAAACTCGCTGCAGTGGCGAATGATTACAACCCGGATATGGTTTATGGAGTTTTCAGGAATAAAAAGCATTCAATCATCCGGAACATTGGAAGCTACTCCGTTAGAAAGTACTCCAGCGTATTTTACAGAAGAGCTCGCAAAGGATCCTCATTCAGGTTGATAAGGAAGGAGATCATCGACAAGATCGTGGAACACGACCTCCACTTCGTCTATATCGATGAAATTCTCCAATGGTACACCGATGATATTTTACAGGTGGAAGTGCAACATCATAAAAGAAAGGGTAATAAGTCGGGTTACACCCCTATCAAGCTTTTCCGTCTCGCATCCGACCTGGTTTTCTTTTATACCAATATGCCACTGAAAATAATGATATACGGAGGCTTCACTATTTCTGTACTGACCTTCCTTCTGGGTGTTCACTTTATCCTGAAAAAACTCTTTCTGGATATTCCCCTGGGATATACATCCCTCATCGTTACGGTTCTTTTTAGTACAAGCCTGATTATCTTCAGCCTTGGTGTTATCGGTGGATATATCAGTCGTATTTATCAGGTGCAAAAGCGAAAACCTCCCTACCACATCGACAAAGTCCTCTAAATTAAGGTTGTGCCATGAAAATCCCTTTTAACAAGCCTCATTTCACGGGTAATGAAATAAATTTCATGACGGAAGCTGCCCGTGAAGGACGTATTTCAGGCAACGGGAACTTTACACGTCAGTGCCATTCGTTTTTCGAAAAAAAATACGGATTTGGAAAGGCTTTCTTAACCAATTCATGCACCGATGCCCTGGAAATGGCCGCCGTACTGACCCGCTTTGAACCCGGCGATGAGGTGATCTGCCCGTCTTTTACCTTTGTCTCTACTGCCAGTGCCTTTGCATTGCACAATGCAAAAATCGTTTTCGCCGACAGCCGCCCCGACCAACCCAATATCGATGAAACTCTCATCGAATCATTGATTTCACACCGTACAAAAGCCATCATTGTGGTCCATTACAGTGGTGTTGCCTGCAACATGGATGCCATCATGCATGTCGCCCGAAAGTATAATCTGCTTGTTGTGGAAGACGCTGCCCTCTCCATCGATTCATGGTACCGCGAACGCGCATTGGGAAGTATCGGACATCTGGCAAGCTTCTCATTCCATGAAACGAAAAACATTATTACCGGCGAAGGCGGAATGTTGACCGTTAACGATGGTAAACTGAAAGAAAGGGCAGAAATTATCTGGGAGAAAGGCACCAACCGCGCGGCATTTCAAAGAGGTGATGTTGTAAAATACGAATGGGTGGACGTGGGCGCCTCATACCTGCCATCCGAAATGATGGCAGCAGCCCTCCTGGCCCAGCTTAAGGACATGAAAATAATACAACAGCGCAGGAAAGATATTTGGTATACGTATTTTGATTATCTCAAGCCCCTTCAGGATAAAGGACTGTTAACCCTTCCGGTAATCCCCGGTTATGCTAATGTAAATGGAAGTATGTTCTATTTCCTGGCCAGGAATCCTAAGGAAAGAATTGAATTACTCCAATTCCTGAACAAAAAAGGCGTGCATGCCGTATTCCATTACCTGCCGTTGCATAACAGCCCCTATTATAAAGATAAGCACGATGGAAGAGAACTACCTAATGCTGTGCGCTATGCTGAAACCATCGTGCGACTTCCTTTTTTTTACGGACTTTCGGAGAATGAAATAGCCTTCGTGGCAGAAAAAGTCTCAGATTTCTTCCGAAGCTGATCCAGGCTATTATTGACTTTGCTGTATTCTAATGATTGGTTATTCCTGGCTTCGCCAACTCAGTCTGAAACCATATCTCTGTACCCGATGAAATCGATCCCGATGGCCGTTGACCCGCAGGTGGCCCCCCTCCTTGTCCTCTCCCTTGTCCTCCACCATAATTCCCTCCTCCTTGCCCGGATCCAGGAAAACCACCCTGACCGCTGCCCCGGGTACCTCCGAAACCATCCGATTCAATTCCTGGGGAACGAATAATACCTTCCGCGGCAATACCGCAAGCAAAGGGTATGCCCCTACTCCTCCCTGCCGGAAAGATCAATTTTAAAGGAATTGACGCATGATAAATCAGATAACCGGCTGAATCAAATGCAATGGAACCTGAAAAATCAGTCTTTTCCAGTTGAAGATCCATGTGATATTCACCATCCCCCGACACCCAAAGCGCTTTACCCGGTATCCGGATCGTCATGCGCTGAACAGCCTGCTGCCGGTCGGGACCTGCGCCAAATTCCATCCCTTCATCCTGTGGCGGCCTCATATCCGGCCTTTCCCGCATTCCACCCTCACGGTATGGATAGTGCAGGTACATCCCTTCCTTCTTTTTGCCGGTGGTATCAATGTAGATTTTTACACCGGCGATCAGGATATTTCTCTGAACACCTCTGTTATCCGTGTCAAATTCCAGGAATAAGCTGTTCTCATCGTTAGAAACCTTCCATCGTATCCCGGATTTTTTGTCATATCCTGAAAAAGCCGCTGTTTCCATACCCGATTCCGCTCGCCAGTATGACTTTGAGACCGGCATCCTATGGCATCCTGTCGTGAGGAGGCCCACCACCGGGATGACCAAAAGAAGACCTGCCGCCAGGACCAAATCCCGGCCCTTCCATGGGTTGACTCTCATCTTGTACAAAGTTTTTTAAATTGTATGTGAAAGTAAGCATAAAATATCGTTGTAATACCTCTGTTGACGAATCTTCAATATATGTTTCCGTTACATTCCTGGATATGCTTTTGTTCTGATCCAGAATGTCATATACCGCAAGAGATACTTCCGCACTATGGTTTTTCAGAAATTTCCACCCTATACTTGCATTCCATAACAGGTAATCATCATCAAGATCCTCATTCAACCCCCTGTATAAACGCTGATTCAATTCATTTCTAAAAACCAACCCCTTCCAAATGATCCAGGTGAAATCCAAACCGGCATTATGATAAAAATAATTG
>JAHJRE010000038.1 GCA_018831055.1 Bacteroidota bacterium | reverse complement strand
TTCCTCAATATAGGTTAACATTCCTGAATCATTGGTAACGCATTGAGCTCTTGTTACCGTTCCATATATTGAAAGTGTGTTTTTCAGGGCATACCCGACCAGCCCGTATTGGGGGAGCATCTGTCTCCTTTGTTTCTTCAGGAAGTCGATACCTGCAATAAAGGCTTCCAATCCATAAAAATCGTCGGCATTAATTACAACAAAAGGGTTTTTGACCTTATCCCCGGCCGAAAGAATTGCATGTCCTGTTCCCCAGGGTTTATTTCTGCCGGCGGGGACGGAATAGCCTTCCGGCAGATCGTTTAAATCCTGATAAACCAATTGAACGTTAATTTTATCCTCAATCTTTTCAACGATCTTTTTTCTGAAGTCATCTTCAAAATCTTTTCTGATGATACAAACCACCTCACCAAAACCACTGCGTATGGCATCATAAACAGAGTATTCCATGATGGTTTCACCTGATGGCCCAACACCTTCAATCTGTTTGAGCCCTCCGAAGCGGCTGCCCATTCCTGCTGCCATGATCAACAAGCTTACCTGCATAATCGGGGTATACTATTTTGATTTTTAATTCTTGGTTGTCAATACTGATCTGATGATGATCAAACTATTTTAAGCCGTCCCCAGACCTTGTTTAAGAGCCACATACTAATCAGAGCTATTGCTGTTGCGAGAATTGCCCATCCATAATTACCATATATCCAGTGTCCGGTTGCAAAAAGCAGGCTGTAGATCATCAGGCAGCCCAGGAGCATTCCCAGTATTCCTTTCGGAACGTCCCATTTAGCGGTTCCATCAGGTTCAAGGACGACTTTATCTTCCTGGGCCATAGCCAGGACTTTTTTCCATCCTGGTCCACCCGGGTGGACTAACTTATAGAATCCATACAGAGTTTTTTTATCTGCAGGAGGGGTGAATAGGGTAACAATGAGCCAGCAAACAGTTGTTATGGCGACTCCTACCACCAACTGCCAGCCTGCGGAAATTAAAGGTAATCCGGTATAAGGATGTATAAGCTGCAAATAAATAGCTACCAGGAAAGAAACGATCATGGCAGTGATCTCGCTGTAGGCATTGATTCTGTACCAGAACCAGCGCAGGATAAAGATCAGTCCTGTGCCTGCCCCTATTTGCAGCAGGATATTAAATGCCTGCAATGCGTTGTTCATTAGCAAAGCAAGTAGTGTTGCCACGACAGCCAATACTACGGTAGTGATCCTTCCGGTGATGACCTGGGCTGTTTCGCTTGCGTCGGGTTTCAGGAAGCGTTTGTAAAAGTCGTTAACGATATAAGAAGAACCCCAGTTAAGGTGCGTTGAGATTGTTGACATGAATGCGGCGATCAAAGAGGCAACGACCAGTCCGAGGAACCCGTTGGGCAGGAAACTAAGCATAGCCGGATAGGCAAAATCGTTTCTTACAAACTGGGGGTCGGCATCAGGGAAGGCAGCTCTGAGGGATTCAATATCGGGGAAGACGATCAGAGAAGCAAGGGCCACAATGATCCATGGCCAGGGTCTCAATGCGTAATGAGCGATGTTAAAGAGAAGGGTTGCTTTAACAGCCCCTTTCTCGGAACGGGCGGCCAGCATTCGTTGAGCGATATATCCACCACCGCCGGGTTCAGCTCCCGGATACCATACGCTCCACCATTGAACCGCAATAGGAAGAATCAGAATGGTAATGAAGATTTCCATATTGGAGGTATCGGGGATAAGGTTGAGATGGGGCTTGACCTGGACATTTGAGATGAGTCCGTGAAGGCCTCCCACCTCCGGCATGTTGATGAGGAAAATAGCTGCCCCGATGGATCCGATCATAGCGATTACAAACTGCAGGAAGTCGGTTAGCAATATGCCTCGTAACCCTCCTAATGTGGAATAGATTACCGTGACAGTGAGAGAGACCAGCAGGGTTGTTGCCGGGGACCATCCCAGCATCACTTCACCGATCTTTATCATGGCCAGGGAAACCGTAGCCATTACCATCACATTAAAGAAGAATCCAAGGTAAATTGCCCTGAATCCTCTTACAAAAGCAGCCATCCGCCCACTGTAACGTATTTCGTAAAACTCAAGGTCGGTAAATATCCCTGACCTCCGCCAGAGCTTTGCATAAATAAATACTGTCAGCATGCCGGTCAGAAGAAAGGCCCACCATGCCCAGTTGCCGGCTACACCATGCTGGCGAACGATGTCGGTGACCAGGTTGGGTGTATCACAGGAAAATGTTGTAGCTACCATGGATACCCCCAACAACCACCACGGCATGTTCCGGCCGCTGAGAAAATATTCCGAATAATTTTTACCGGCTTTCCTGGAAACAAGTATGCCAATAAGCATGGAAACGGCAAAAAAGACGATGATAATAACCCAGTCGGATGCATTAAGTATCATAGGTCGGTTTTTAGTTTAGGCAAATGTATCAAAAACTGCCAATCTACGGTATCACCGGACTCATTATGAAACTGAAAGAGTAATTTCCGGGCATTATCCTGTATTTATCGAGGGGTTTGGCTCCCCAGCTGTCATTGCCGCCTACTCCCATCTGCCTCATATCTATCTGGAGGAATATTTCCGGATGAGGTCTCAGGTTGCTGGTATGCTTATTTCCGGAATCGTCGTAATCCAGGTCCTGGATGGAATAATGCAGGGCGGATCCTGAGAAGAAGGGCATACCGGATATTTTGAGGCCATAACCTTCATCGTCCGTTAGGGTTAACCAACGCAAGCCGGTTCTGTTGCCATTTTCCTGGGGCCTGACATAGGGGAAATACAATTCTTTCACCGTGCTTTCATACAATCCGTAAAAAGCTGATGTATTTCTGTCGGAATAGTTTTCGTGAGGGCCACGACCGTAATAGGAAACCTGTTCATAAGCTCCGGGTAAGATCATCTTCGTCCCAAAACGGGGGAGCTCCGGTAAGCTTTCCTCAGTGGTTTCAATCGATTGGGTGACCAAAACCCTGCCATCTCCTGAAATACTATAAACAATATAAAGTTGAGAGTTCACGGAGGGCAGGAAGAATTCCGTTTTAACCACAATCTCACTGTTGTTTTCCTGGATGATGTCGAAACTGCGCAATTCCCTTTCATAGCTGGCTTGTTTCCACGGCTTACAACGTTTTGGCATACGGTTGCCATAGTCATTGTCAACCGGTGGTCTCCAGAAATTCGGCAGCGGGCCTGATTCCAACAGGTTATGACCATTACACAGAAATCCTGTCATCATGCCATCAATCCGGTTAAATAAGATTTCCCCCTTTTCGGTTGTGATGGTAATAATTGATTTTTTTTCGGTGAATGAGACCTTTCCTGATGGAGGGATTACCTGGGGACGGCGGACGGAGGGCAGGGGTATCTGTTCTTCAGCAAGAATGTGACCGGAGGGTATCAGTGGTAGCTCATGGGTAGATACTGCCTGAAGATTAAGAAAATATTCGTGGTCGTTTTTCAGGAATCCTGGAGGAATAGGTAAGTCAATGACAGCTTCCTGGCCCGGGTTGATAATTGGCGGTTTCATGGTTCCGTTTTTCACAACTTTGCCGTCTTCAATTATTTTCCAGGAAATATCAACAAAATCCAATGGCAGGAAATCGTACTTGTTGTGTACGATAATTTCAGCAGGCAGATTTTCTCCGGGTCGGAATGAAATATACTGATAAACCTTTTTTACCTCAAGCAATCCAGGATGTATGGTCCTGTCGGGACCGACCAGACCGTTGATGCAGAAGTTGCTGTCGCTGGGCGTTCCCTCAGGGCCAAAGTCTCCACCATAGGCGAAATAGGGTGGAAGGCCGGCTTCAAGTACTAGTATTCCCTGGTCGACCCAATCCCAGACAGATGCGCCCTGGAGCTGGTCGTAATGTTCAATCACATCCCAATATTCCTGGAGATTACCGGTACTGTTGCCCATGGCATGGGCATATTCGCACATGATCAACGGACGTTCCTGTTTCTTGGAGGCATATTTTTCGATATATTCAATACCGGGGTACATGGGGCAGTAAATATCCGTGTTGTGCCTTAACTCCGCCCTTTCATAATGCACGGGCCGGGATGTGTCACGTGCTTTTATCCAACGGTAGCAAGTGTCGAAATTTACTCCATCACCGGCTTCATTGCCCATAGACCAGATAATGACCGATGGATGGTTTTTATCTCTCTCCACCATCCTCTCAATCCTGTCGAGATGCATATTCATGAAACGCGGGTTATTGCCCAGGGTACGATCGGGATGATAACCCATCCCATGCGATTCGATGTTGGCTTCATCAATAACATACAAGCCATAAGCGTCGCAAAGTGCATACCAATAGGGATCGTTGGGATAATGGCTGGTACGCACAGTGTTGATATTGTGTTGTTTCATGAGTTTAACATCCTGAAGCATGGATTCCCTTGAAATCACATGACCGGTGACCGGATCGTGCTCGTGGCGGTTCGCTCCCTTGATCAGAATGGCTTTGCCGTTAACGAGTAATTGTCCGTCTTTTATCTCCACATTCCTGAATCCTGTTTGCATAGAGGTTTCCTGTATCAGGTTGCCTTTTTTGTCGAAGAGTTTTATTTCCAGGAAGTAAAGATTTGGTGTTTCGGCCGTCCAGGAATGAACCCCTGATATCTTTCCTTCAAGATTGATCTCAGTTTCCTGGTTTCCGGCAAGAGTGAATTCTTTTTCAAGGGTTAACAGGGGTGTTTCACCATTTTTATCATAGAGGTTGCATACAATTTTGCTGTCTCTGGTTTTGGATCCTGTATTGTTCAGGATATTCATTTCCACGTTGAGATGGCCGTCTTTAAAATCATTTATAAGGTTTGCATGCACGAACACATCGGATATTCGGAGTTTTGGGAGGGCCAGGAGCATCACATCCCGTTCTATCCCGCTGATCCTCCAAAAATCCTGACATTCCAGCCAGGATCCTGCTGACCAGCGGTAGACTTCCAATGCAAGAAGGTTTTCTCCGGGCAAAATATAGGGTGTGATATCGAATTCAGCAGGTGTTTTACTCCCCTGACTGTAGCCGATATACCTGCCATTGATATAAAGGTAAAATGCCGACTTAACTGCACCAAAGAAAAGATGAACATCCATGTCTTTCCATGATTCCGGTATATGAAAGCCGGTCCGGTACATCCCCACCGGGTTATAATCCTGCGGTAATTCAGGAGGATTTGGATTTTTGGTAAACTCATAGGCGATATTGACATAAATGGGGATGCCATATCCCGATAATTCCCAGTTTGCTGGTACCCGGATCATATCCCAGTCGTCATCATTGTATTCCACTGATTCAAAACCATTGATAATATCAGCCGGTTTCTCAACCCAGCGGAATTTCCATTCGCCATTAAGGTTTAAAACGTGGTCAGGCATCCCGTATCCTTCGTTGTTTACATCCGAAACCGGGATCTGGATAAAGTGGGGATTGACCTTGTTTACACCGGTTATTTCAGGGGTTTTCCATTCTGAATGATTATCCTGTCCTGTGATGAAAAACGGCAAGGTCAGGCAAAATAGACCGAGGGTAAGTCTGAAATTTGTCATAGGTATTGGGTTTACTTGGGAAATGTAATAGGTATATTTAATAGCCTTCGTGTTCGGTTCTTCTGATGATCTCGTCCTGTAATTCTTCTGTGAGGTCATTGAAGTAATCGCTGTAGCCTGCGACCCGCACGACGAGGTCGCGGTAAAGTTCGGGATGTTTTTTCGCATCCTTCAGGGTTTTGGCAGAAACCACATTAAACTGAATATGATGTCCGTTCATTCTGAAATAACTGCGTATCAGATGAACCAGGCTTTGTTCCCCCTTTTCATCCGAAAGGAGCTGGGGGGTGAATTTCTGGTTAAGCAAGGTTCCGCCGGTTTTCAGGTGGTTAAATTTTACGGCAGATTTCAAAACGGCGGTCGGGCCTTTACGGTCGGCGCCCTGGACTGGTGAAATGCCTTCAGAAAGAGGCATTCCTGCCTTCCTTCCGTCGGGGGTGGCCCCGATTTTGCTGCCAAAATACACATGGCTGGTAGTTGGAAGCATGTTGATACGGTATGTTCCTCCTCTGGGGGTAGGAATGCCATTGATGGCGTCGTGGAAGGAATCAAAGACCATAGTGGCATGACGGTCAGCGTAATCATCGTCGTTTCCGTATTTGGGAGCGTGAAACATAAGGTCTTTCTGTAAATCAGGATGATCTGAAAAATTCCGGTCTGTTGCCATGATCATTTCTTTCAAAGATAAAGCTTTCCGGTCATAAACATGATAACGGATCGCGGTGAACGAATCCGTTATAGTGCCCAACCCGACACCCTGGATATATGAAGTGTTGTACCGGGCACCCCCGGCATTATAATCTTTCGCATTTTGGATACAATCGTCGATGAGCAGGGAAAGGAAGGGGGCAGGGATATACGTTGCAAATAGTTGTTCAATGACATTGTTACCCCGGATCTTGATATCTGCGAAATGCTTTAGTTGCAAATTGAAAGCGTCGAATAGTTCTTCAAATGTTTTGAATGTCGATGGATCACCTGTTTCCGGTCCGGGTCTTTTCCCTGTGAGTGGATCTATGCCATTATGAAGGGTGATTTCCAGGATTTTAGTCAGGTTAAAGTATCCTGTCAGGATGTAGCATTCTGTTCCGAAGGCTCCGGTCTCAACACAGCCGCTTACCCCGCCGTTTCTGGCATCGGTGAGGCTTTTCCCTTGAAGGGTCAGTTCCTGGATTATGGCATCGGTATTGAATACCGAAGGTTGTCCAAAGCCTGTTTTAATGATCCCAATGGCTTTGCGGATGAAACTGTCGGGGTTTTCCCGGCTGACCTGTATCATGGAGCTTGGCTGGAGGATGCGCATCTCGCGGATCACGTCCAGGATGAGGTAACTCAGCTCGTTTACCGCATTGGATCCGTCTTCTTTCAATCCACCCAGGTTGATCAGTGCAAAGTCGGTATAGGTATTGCTTTCCTTTGCTGTTACTCCAATTTTGGGAGGGGCAGGGTGGTTGTTGAATTTTATCCAGAAAGCCTGAAGCAGCTCTTTTGCTTTTTCTTCGGTGAGGGTTTCCTGTTTAATATCTTCCAGGAAAAAAGGATAAAGATGCTGGTCGAGGCGGCCGGGATTAAACGAGTCCCAGGGGTTGAGCTCGGTGATCACTCCAAGGTGAACGAACCAATAATATTGAAGAGCTTCATGGAAAGTACGGGGAGCGTGGGCGGGGACGTGCCGGCATATTGATGCCATTTCCTGCAACTCTTTTCTTCGGATGGGATCACTATCTTGTTCCGATAACAGATCGAGAGCCTCAGCATGACGAATTGCGTATGCAATCAATGCTTCAGCAGCTATTTTCATGGCTTTCAGCTCTTCATTTTTTCCCTGTGCTTCCGGGTCATTATGAAAGTCGAGACCTGCTATAGTTTCATCGATCTCGCGTTGCAGGTCGAGCATCCCTTTACGATAAATTTTCCCACCCAACACGGTATGTCCGGGTGCCCGTTGTTCCTGGAATTCGGTAAAGACGCCTGCCTCATAGGCATTTATCCATTCCTTATCCATTTTTTCGAAAATCCTGTCGCGTTGGGTTTTGCCATGCCAAAATGGGATGATGGTGTCGCGGTAAACATCACGCATTTTGTCATCTGATGCAAAACTGACCTTTGGGCGTTCATGCAGTATTTTTAAGTCTTCCAGAGAGTGTAAACAGATTTCGGGATAGGTTGGGGTAGCTTTGGGAGCCGGCCCTCGTTCACCCACGATCAACTCACCTTCGTGAATATAGATCTTTTTGTTTCCCAGGATATAGGAAAAAGCCATGGCACGTTGTACAGGAATCGAATATTGCTGTGTTCCCGGCATTTTCATGAAGGTGGTCAGAAGTTCCGCTCTTTCCGAAGAAAGACTGTTCACTGCGTTCAGGCTATATTTTCTGAGTCTGGATATTCTTTCGTTCATTTTGTTTATCCTCCGGTTTGCACATTTATTCCGGTTTCTGAAAAGAAAACTTTCAGCGATTCGATCTCGTTTTTTTCCGGAGCTTTAAGGTCCGGTAAGGCATAGGTCAACCCCAAGCGTTTGTATTTGGCCGATGCCATGTGGTGATAAGGTAGGATGTCAAGCCTTGTAAAATCCTTTCCCAGAAATTCACGGATCTTTAAAATATTATCTTCTGTATTGGTGATGCCCGGGATAACCGGGAAACGGATAATTACCCGGTGACCTGAATCTCGCAAAGCATTCAGGTTATCCAGGATGTTTTGGTTGGAAACGCCTGTATAGCGGACATGCGTCATAAAATCCATTATTTTCAGGTCGAACAGGAAAAGATCGGTATGTTCCAGGAAACGTTGAAAAACTTCAGGGTGTGCATAGCCACAAGTATCTACGGCTGTGTGGAAACCTTCGCTGTGAGCCATTTCCAGCAACTCAAGAGAAAAATCCGGTTGCATCATGGGTTCGCCTCCGGATAGTGTAACTCCTCCATCGGATTCATTGTAAAAGACCTCATCTTTCCTGATTTCAAGCATGACTTCATCGGGGGTCATCCATTGTCCCGTGCTTATCTTTTCACGGTAAACACGGTCTTCTATCGTTAATAATTTTTCATGCTCTTCGGGGATCATCTTCTGGCTTTCGGGATTGTGGCACCAAAGGCATTTCATAGGGCATCCTTTCAGGAAAACCGTTGTGCGCAATCCCGGACCATCGTGTATAGCAAAGTGCTTGATATCGAAAACCAACCCTTTCATTCGGGGATTAAATAATTAATTGAAATCATTATATAACTGCAAAAGAGGGAAAGGGTTCAAAACAGCCAGCATTCATAAAGGCCTTTGCCGAATTTCTTGTACATCTTCAGGTGCAGATTCCTGGGTAACATGCTTTATTATTTGTGGTAAAGGTATTTATAATTTTACCATTAAGCAATGAAACAAAAAAAAATTAGATATTGGCTGAAAGTCACCATGCATAGGATGATAATCCACTTCTGAAAGATGGATTATTTTTAATCTTCTTAATCATCCTATTTTTGCATCAGGCTGAGGATTATTTTGTAACTTTATTTTAATAAACCGGTTAACAGATCATGCTTATCGACAAGGCAAAAATAATTGCGATTTTTTTTCTTTTGCTGGCGTTGCCGGTTTTGTCGCAGAATTGTGTCGATAGCCTAAAATTGTTGCTGGAGCAGCCGATGGAGGATACCGTCAGGTTCAGGACGCTTATGGAACTGAGCAAGGCAGTATTCGAGAAAGACAGGGAAGCGGGTTTACGTTATTCAGATGATGCGTTAAGATTTGCGGATGAAAAAGGGTTAAAACCGGATATAAAGTATCTGGATTTTGTTATTTATCTGAATGACCTTTCCGGTCGTTACGACAGATCCCTGGAATACCTGGAGAAAAAGATCAAATTGCTGTATCCTCCTAAGAACATCCTGGAAAAAATTCTCTTACTGAAATCGGAAGGTTACCTTTATTTCCGGGAGGGCAGGATGTCGAAATCGCTGGAGTTATTTACTGAGGCCCAGTCGATGGCAGCAAAGGAAGGCATGCAGGATGAGGTTACCCTTTTTTACTATGATATTGCACGAGTCTATGAACGGCTGCAGGATTATGATAAGGAAAAGGAGTATTATGAAAAGTACCTTACCCACATAGACTGGGAAACTAAATTACCATATGTGACGAGGGTTTTACAACGGATAGCCGTAATAGAACTGGAAAGAGAGAATTATGAAGAAGCGAATCATTTGCTGGATCAGGCACTGGAATTAATAAACAAGAGCCATGATTCATCACAAATGGCCATGGTACTGAATCACATGGCCTGGGTGGCCTATCTGCAGGGAGACCTTGAAAAGTCCCTAAAGATATATAATGAGAACATCCGTCTCGCGGAAGCTATCAATGGCCTTTATTTCCTGGGAAATTGTTATGGGAATATCGGGAATATCTATCGCGACTGGAAGGATTATGACAAAGCCATCGGATATTATCAGAAGAGCATCGAGGTTGCGAAAAAGACAAAGGATTATTATAACCTTTCCTGGTTGCACGAGGATATCAGCAAAATGTATGTTGATCAGGATGATTTCAAAAATGCCTATAATTATTTTGTGCTTCATGCCCGTTATTCGGATTCGATGATGACCAACCAGTACAACCAACGTTTGTATGAAGCAAGAAGCAGTTATGAGGCCGATAAGAAAGCCCGGGAATTTGAGTTGCTTGAGATCAAACTCAGGCAGAACCGCTACCTGATGTATGGATTAAGCGGGGGACTGGCTTTATTGTTAGTAATCGGAGGGCTGATCTTTTATCAGAGCCGCATCATATCGAAGCAGCGAATTGCCGAAATGAATCATCGTTTATCTGAGCTGAACCAAAGAAATCTGCGTCAGCAGATGAATCCTCATTTTATTTTTAACACATTGAACTCCATTCAATACTATGTTTTCCAAAACGATAAGATCGCGGCGAATGAATACATGACAAAATTTGCCAAGCTGATCCGGATGACATTGGATAATTCCCGGCACACGTCAATACCCATTCGTGATGAAATTGAATCGCTAAGATTGTACCTGGAACTTGAAACCATACGTTTCAAAGGGAAGTTTCATTGGCAGATCAATGTTGATGAAGAAATAGACACCCTTCTTTACCGTATTCCTACCATGCTGATCCAGCCTTTTGTGGAGAATTCAATTGTTCACGGATTGATGAACAAGGAGGATGGTAGAGGTTTTGTGGGGATTGATCTGAAGCTTTTCGACGAGTACATTCTATGTACCATAGAAGATAATGGTATTGGCAGGGATAAGGCCATGAAAATAAAAAATGAAAAGAAAAAGGAGCATAATTCACTGGGTACGCGCATCACAGAATCGAGGCTTAACCTGGTGAATACCTTATACGGGAAGAACATGAAAATCAACTACACCGACCTTAAGGATTCGGATGGCAGAGCAGCCGGAACACGAGTTGAGATCAGCATTCCTTTAGTCGGTTAATATTCAGAAATATGTTAAAAGTAGTTATTGTGGATGACGAGCAGGATGCGGTGAAATTCATCGAGTCCATTATATCGGAATACTGTCCGAACATTGAAGTTGCAGGTAAGGCTCACTCGGCAAGGGATGGCGTTAAAGTGATCAACGAAACGGAGCCCGACCTGGTTTTCCTGGATGTTGAAATGCCTCATGGAAGTGGTTTTGACCTTCTATCGCATTTTCCGCAAAAGGATTTCGATGTGATCTTTATAACAGCATTTAATCATTATGCCATCAGGGCGATTAAGTACAGTGCCGTTGATTACATCCTTAAACCAATAAATATCAGTGAGTTTATTGAAGCAGTAAAGAAGGTGGAAGCCGGAAGACAGAAAAAGAAAGACAAGAATGCAGGATTTGAGACCCTTTTGGAGAATCTGCGGATGTCTCTGCCGGGTAAGCTGGCGATCCCGACTTCCGATGGGATGGAATATCTGAAAATGAGTGATATTGTCAGGGTTGAAGCTGACAGGAGTTATTCCTGGTTTTTTCTGAACGATGGCAGGAAGTTCCTTGTTTCCAGAAATCTGAAGGAATACCAGGATCTGCTTAGCGACCGTAATTTTTTCCGTACACATAACTCTCACCTGATCAACCTTGAGTATGTGAAGAAATTCATCCGGCAGGAGGGAGGTTACATACAGCTTACCGACGATTCCACGGTTCCTATATCGCGTGCCAGAAAGGATTTATTCCTGGCACATATGGCGAGGCTGGCGAAGTAATTCTAATACCACTTCATCCCTATCATGTCCCCCAATTCTCCCTATCAAGGCTTCGGTAATGTATTGCTTCCGAGAGGTGTGCAGCCCTGATATCGGTATCACCGTCGAGGTCGGCGATGGTGCGCGACACTTTCAGGATGCGGTCGTAGGCACGGGCGGATAGATTGAGTTTGGTGATGGCATGGGTCAGGAGTTTCTTGCAATCATTGTCAATAATACAGATATTTTTCAGCAGGCTTGCTCCCATTTGGGCATTGCAATGTACTGAGGAATATTCCTCGAAGCGTTTATCCTGGATTTTTCTGGCTGCAATGACCCTTTCCCTGATCAGTTCGCTTTTTTCTCCCGGGGCTGCCTCCACCAGGTCGTTAACTTTAACCGGGACCACTTCGATTTGAATATCGATGCGGTCAAGCAGGGGACCTGAGATCCTGCTGAGGTATTTTTGGACGATACCGGGTCCGCAGGTACATTCCTGTTCGGGGTGGTTATAGTAACCGCAGGGGCAGGGATTCATGGCCGTCACGAGCATGATGCTGGCAGGGTATTCGATGGAGAAGCGGGCGCGTGAGATGGTGATGCTTCTTTGTTCTATGGGTTGTCGCATCACTTCAAGCACCGATCTTTTGAATTCGGGGAGCTCATCGAGGAATAACACTCCGTGGTGGGCCAGTGACACTTCTCCGGGCTGGGGGAAGCTGCCGCCGCCAACGAGACCGGCGTCACTAATAGTATGATGTGGGGCCCGGAACGGGCGTTGTGTTATCAGGCTGGTGCCCCGTGGCATTTTCCCGGCGACGGAATGGATTTTGGTGGTTTCCAGTGCTTCTTTGAGGTTCAGCGGAGGCAGGATGGTTGGTAAACGCCGGGCAAGCATGGTCTTACCCGAACCAGGGGGGCCGATCATGATAACATTATGCCCTCCCGCCGCGGCGATCTCCAGGGCACGCTTGATATTTTGCTGACCACGCACATCCGAGAAATCCACGTCATAGGTGTTCAGTTTTGTGGAAAATGTTTCCCGGCTGTCGACAACCACAGGTTTGATTTGTCCCTCCCCGTTAAAGAAGTCGATGACCTCTTTCACGCTCCTGATACCATAAACTTCAATATCATTCACTATGGCTGCCTCCCTGGCATTGACGAAGGGCAGGAGTATACCTTTGAACCCTTTACGTTTGGCTTCGATAGCAATGGGCAAGGCGCCTTTCACCGGCTGAAGCCCGCCATCGAGCGACAACTCACCCATGATAATATACTCCCCGACTTTCTCATGCTTGATCTGCTGTGAAGCGGCCAGTATGCCGATGGCAATGGTCAGATCGTAGGCCGATCCTTCCTTGCGGATATCTGCCGGAGCAAGATTGATCACGATTTTTTTCCCGGGAATGTGAAACCCGTTATGCCTCAGGGCGGCTTCAATGCGCTGATGGCTTTCTTTCACGGCGCTGTCGGGCAAACCGACCATGAAAAAGGCCACACCCTGATCTATGCTCACCTCCACCGTGATGGTGAGTGCATCAATGCCGACAATGGCACTGCCAAAAGTTTTTACTAACATCGCAGGATGAATTAGGTGTTTATTGGTTAGTTCCCAAAAAACACATTTATGCCCTGCCCGGGATGAAAAAAATTTAGGGTTTATATCCTGATTTCGACAGGATGTCGCCGGCATCGCGGTTTTGCATGAGTTCGACAGGACTGACTTTGTTTTTTTTCATATAGCTCCTGACGATCTGCCAGCCTGTCCAGATACCGGTACGCGCCGGTGATTCCCTGTCGAAATAGGAAGTGAACGGACCATCCTGGATCAGTTTGGATGTTTTCTGCAGATCACCGGAGAAAAGCAATTCGTTTTCCAGCAGAAATGCCCAAAGGTTGGATTCATTATCTTCACACCACTCAAGCTGATCGGGTGTGTAACCTATTTTTATGCGATCGGGCGTTTCGGGGAGGATGATATCAAGCAGATAGAGAGCTTTGCCTTCTGCGATGATCTGGTCGATCAGCCGGTTGCCGGGGTGATCATCGAGAAAAGTTGTATATGCCCATTGCCTGACCACATCCGGAACGATATAATCGCTTGTCATGCGTTCGGAACGGTAAAGAGGGATCCCTGCTCTTTTGTATTCCTCAAAATCTTTACCCAGGTAACAATCCAGACCTATTACCACCAGGCTGTCGAGATACATTACCGGCTGCATCACATCTATACCCGAAATGTATGTGTAAAACTCCGGTACCCGGGTTTCGGGGAAATAATATATAATATAGCGGTAAGCTGTTGTAAGGTCTTTTTCCAGGAAAGCAAGATCAGGGTATGTGTTCATGGTGCTTTCATGCAGGTCTTTCAGGAAAGGGTCGATGATGTACTCCCTGATTCTGATAATGTTCAGGGTATCCCGGTAATCATCTCCCAGGAAAAAGGAATACTCTCCCGAGAGAGAGTCCAATCCTGCGCCAATGTTGTTGGGGGAAATGGCAAAAAGATCCTTACCGTAGCGATGGATCTCGATTTCATCCAGATCGATACCGGATAAATCAGCTTTATCAGGGCCACTAAGGCAGGATAATAAACTCAGCAACAACAAAAAAATGCTCCGCTGAAAAAAATGGCAACTTTTAAAAAAACGAAAAAAGAGTAATACCATGAAGCAAAGTATGTCTATCGTGAGTGAATAGCCAATAGTATCAAGTTGCAGGTTACAGGTTACAACCTGTAACCTGTAACCTGTAACATTCTATTTATCTCTGCCAACGCTCAGCCAACATTATAGTATTTTCCAGCCCAGTGTAACGTTGAAGAGGTTGGCTTTAAGTTCGGGGTTGATATCCGTATTGTTGATCTTTCCATCATAGATATCATTGAGACCCAGGTTATACCTTACGTCGAGAGTAAACATAAGAACGTCTACTCCGGCACCGAATCCCCAGTACCAGTTAGCATTTTTGAAATCGTCTTCATTCAGGAAAGTGTCCTTATATTTTTCATCGGTATCGATTTCCTTATTGGCGAGCATGGAAATAACGGGGCCGGTCATGATGCGGATGTTAAAAACCTTGGCGTCGATCAGTTTGGCACCTATCATTACGGGGATGTCGATGGTTTTCATTTTAACTTTATAGTCGACATCTATGACGTTGCCCTGGGCGTCTTTGGTATCGACATTAAATTTACTGTTCTGGGTTTTGAACATAACTTCCGGCTGGACATATATTTTCTTACCAATTCTGACAAATGCACCAATTTCAAAACCTGCCTTGAGGTCTTCTTTAACATCGGAGAGGTCGGTTTTGATCTTGTTGGTGTTGAATCCGATCTTTGGTCCGAGGGTCAGCATGGGTACCTGCGCATATCCTGAAGCAAAGAGGAACATGGCTATGATAACGGGAATAAGTTTTTTCATGACTGTTGTTTTTAGTTTAACCAAATTTGATTTGAAACAAAGATAAAAAGAGATGGGCAAATAACGAAAAATATTTTGGAATCACGAGCCGGCAAGAAGAAAAGGCTTAATTTTATTTTTTTAAACCTAATTACCGCGCAGTTATGAAAAGATTGATTCTCATTATGGTTCTTGGGATTTTTGTATTGGTTTCCACGGTTGTAGCCCAGCAAAAGCCATTTGTATTTGGCGTCAGGTTTGCTCCCAATATAGGTTGGTTGAATCCCGAAGAAAAGGGATTTAAGAACGATGGTGTTCATATTGGTTTTTCCTGGGGAGTGATCACGGAGTTCTTCCTGATGGAAAATTATGCAGTGGTTACAGGTTTTGATGTGGTTTATCTGTATCCTTCCATGAAGTATCCCACTACCCTGAATGTTGATAATTTCACATGGGATGCGGATCTTGAGCGGGATTACCGGCTACGATATGTGGAGATACCTCTTGCCTTGAAGATGCGCACGAATTCGTTCGGAAAGTTTCGTTTTTACGGGATGGTTGGGGTTGGAACCGGGGTATTGCTAAGTGCCCGGGCCGATGACAGGTACTTTTACGGCAATACTGAATATACGCAGGATGACGTGGATATTTACGACCGGATTGTTCTTTTCAGGGAGTCTCTGATCCTGGGATTGGGTTTGGAGTATAGTATAAGTAAGTCGACTGTATTGCATGTAGCCCCTCGTTTTGATAACGGATTTACCAATATATTGAAAGGGGATGACAAGGCAAAGGCGAATTTTGTTGAACTGAGTATTGGAATAGTTTTTTAAAAAGCCGGCTTGTGAAAATAGCATTAGCGCAGATCAATTATCATATTGGAAATTTCGCAGGAAATCTGGATAAGGCCATAAAAGCTTTGGAAAATGCGAAGCAGCATGGAGCTGACCTGATTGTTTTTGCCGAGCTGGCCGTTTCGGGTTATCCTCCCCGCGATTTCCTGGAGTTCAGGGATTTTATTAACCGTTGTTATGATTCGGTGCAGGAATTGGCCGGACATTGCCGGGGCATAGCGGCCATTGTTGGTGCACCCGGCATCAATCCGGAGGACAAAGGCAAAGACCTGCTCAATAGTGCCTATTTCCTGGAAGATGGAGAAATCAAGGATGTGGTACATAAAACTCTTCTTCCCAATTACGATGTTTTTGATGAATACCGCTATTTTGAGCCAAACCGCGAATTCCGGCTTATAGAATATAAGGGCCGGAAGATTGCACTGACCATATGCGAAGATCTCTGGAACATCAGCAATGATCCCCTGTACACGATTAATCCCATGGATGAGCTGATAAAAGGCAGGCCTGATTTCATGGTCAATATTGCTGCTTCTCCTTTCAACTATGATCAGGCTCCCATACGCAGGGATATTTTACTTCGCAATGTAAAGGAATATAAGATTCCATTGTTTTATGTAAATCATGTCGGGGCTCAAACCGAACTGTTGTTTGACGGCGGCTCCATGGTGATAAACAAAAATGCTCAAATCGTAGGTGAACTGGAGTTTTTTCAGGAAGATTTACAGGTTTTTGATCTTGACAGGTTAAATGAGATGCCGGCCATTACGGCAGAAGGTAAGGAACAGGAAAAAACTGCTCTTATCCACGATGCCCTGGTCATGGGCATACGCAACTATTTTGAAAAACTCGGATTTAGCAAGGCCATCCTGGGTCTTTCAGGAGGTATTGATTCTGCAGTGACTCTTGTGCTGGCAGTCAGGGCTCTCGGCAAGGACAATGTGCGTTCGGTATTAATGCCTTCCCGTTTTTCTTCCGGCCATTCCGTTGATGATGCCAGAAAACTGGCTGAGAATCTTGGTAGTCCATATGATATTATCTCCATTGCAGAGCCATACGAAAGCTTTCTTAAAACACTGGATCCGCAGTTTCATGGACTTCCCTTCAATTTGACGGAAGAGAACCTTCAGGCTCGTATCCGGGGTGTGATTCTGATGGCGATATCCAACAAATTCGGGTACATACTATTGAATACTTCCAACAAAAGCGAAGCGGCCGTAGGGTATGGTACTCTTTATGGGGATATGAACGGGGGACTTTCCGTTCTTGGCGATGTTTACAAAACGGATGTTTATGAGCTTGCCAGGTATATGAACCGTGAGGAAGAAATAATTCCTGAAAGCACTATAGTGAAACCACCGTCGGCTGAGTTGAGGCCCGGACAAAAAGATTCCGATTCTCTTCCTGAATACGACATCCTGGATAAAATCCTTTACCAGTATATTGAGAAGCGTAAGGGACCTGCAGAGATCATAGCGATGGGATTTCCTGAAGAAGTGGTTAAACGCACACTAAAACTTGTGAATACCAACGAATACAAGCGTCATCAGACTCCCCCCATTCTGCGTGTATCAACCAAAGCCTTTGGAATGGGCAGAAGGATGCCCATTGTCGGGAAATATCTGTTATAAAGGTTATCTCATGCAAGGAAAATCATCCGCAGAATGGCGGTATCAGAATTTCACCGATTCAACAGCTTTGATTTCCGGAATAGCATTTCTGATGGCTGTTTCCACACCATTTTTTAACGTGATCGTACTGTACGGGCAGGAGCCGCAGGCCCCTTTAAGCTCAACATTAACGATCATATCATCAGTGAGTTCAATAAATTCAATATCTCCACCGTCCTGCTGGATATAAGGACGTATTTGATCAATCACATTTTTAATCTTATCAATAATTTCTTTGTTCTGAACCTGATCCATCGCAATTTTGATTTTAGTTCTTTATTTTAATTCTTACTTTAATTCCTCAAGTCTCTTCAGCACATTCCCGGCAAGTTCTGCAAATGCTTTTCCTTCAGGGGTATCGTTTTTCAGAGCCGAGGGTCTGCCTTTGTCACCTGATTCGCAGACACTCTGAACCAATGGTATTTGTCCGAGAAGAGGAATTCCAGAGCTTTCAGCCAGCTTGCGGCCGCCTTCACGTCCGAAGATAAAGTATTTGTTATCAGGTAATTCAGCCGGAGTAAAATACGACATATTTTCTATCAGACCGAGTATAGGCACCTGAATATCTTTTTGGCTGAACATGCTGAAAGCCTTCCTTGCGTCGGCAAGGGCTACTTCCTGTGGCGTTGTGACAATGGCGACACCTGCAACCGGCACTTCCTGCACCAGAGTAAGATGAATATCACCTGTACCCGGGGGAAGGTCAACTACCAGGAAGTCAAGTTCACCCCAGTCGGCCTCGGTGAACAATTGTTTCAGTGCGTTGGAGGCCATTGGACCTCTCCAGATCAATGCTTTTCCAGGGTCTACAAAAAACCCGATAGAAAGGATTTTAATGCCGTAGTTCTGCACCGGGACTATCCATTGTTTTCCGTTTTCTTCATACACTTCCGGCCGGCTTTTTTCCACATCGAACATGATGGGGATTGAGGGACCGTATATGTCGGCATCCAGAATGCCTGTACGGGCACCCGTTTTTGAAAGGGCAACGGCCAGGTTGGCAGCCACAGTGGATTTACCTACCCCACCTTTACCTGAAGCAACTGCAATAATACTTCCGATCTTATCGAGCGGGTTCCTGGGATATTCAACGCGGGCATCTATATGGGATCCTTTACCTGCTAATTCTTCAACTGCTTTTACGCAGGCATTGAGAACTACATTTTCATTTCGCTCGTCACGTTGCGGAAAGAAAATGGTGAAATGAATATGATCCCCGTGAAGGTGTATATCGCGGATCATGTTTAACGATACTACGTTGTCGTGTTGCGGGAAATAAAGTACCTTTCCCAAAGCTTCCAATACCTGTTCCTTAGTGATACTCATTTTTTTATTTTTAGCAAGGCAAAAGTAATATATTTCTGTAAGGAGAGAAAAAAAGCGGACAGGGTTTTCATCCGGTAGTAAACTCAAACATATGTTTTATTAGGGAGGGATCAGAAGCAAAGCGTTTTCTTGCGATCTTGCATCGCTGATTTTTTTATTCAGCTATTTTAACTAAACTTTGATAATAAGTAGTGAATCTATGAATAATGAAAAGAAATCCGGGAAATTAGCCCTGGGTGTTTCCCTGGGCTTTGCCATTGGGGCAATTGCAGGCACTGTTGCAGGAATTGCAAGCGGGGACCTTGCCGTCTGGCTTTCGGTTGGTATTGGATCAGGGATTGCTCTTGGGGCAGCGATTGGAATCATGACGGGTTCCGGAAAGTAAGCTGGAGTCATAGGGCTTATCAGGCTGGTTTTTGGTACCCATAGTAGATTCAGCATGGTTACCATCACAAACTTTGCAGGTATTTTGTTTTTGTAAGTGAATAAGATGTATATTTACATCTTTCGTAACCTTATATAGTAAAATACTCGTTATGATTGGCAAACCCCGGCTGTTCAGCAGAAAGCTTATGGTTTTTTTTGCTGTGGTTTTGAGCATGCTTATTATTGTTGCTGTTACCATTTACTACCAGCATGAAGCCAAAACTCTACGATCAGAAAAAGAACAGGATTTGGTAGATGTTACAAACCTAAAAACCAATCAGTTAATAAGCTGGAAAAATGAAAGGATATCCGATGCCAGGGTTATTGCTTCCCGGAGATTCCTGAAAGAAAGAATAATGCAATGGATTAACGACAGGGATAATCCTGAATTACTGGAGCCAATTATTGAAGATCTCAAGCTACCTAAGGATGAGTATAATTATGAAGCAATATTTCTGGCTTCACCTGAGGGAGAGCTTTTTCATGGAACGGGAAGCAACCTGGATAGTTTTGGAGAGGTTACCCAAAAGATGATTACCGGTGTTGCGGAGCAGGGGGTAATTATGAGCACTGATTTTTATTTTTGCCGTGAAGGTCAGTCAATACATTACGATGTTCTGGCTCCTTTAACGGACAAATCGGGTAAGGTCTTTGCTGTACTGGTCATGCGTATGCAACCCGAAACCTTTATATTTCCTTTGATGCAATCATGGCCATCTAAAAGTATCACGGCTGAGACATTTATTATCAGGCAGGATGGAGACAGTGTGGTCTTTCTGAATGATCTCAGGCATAAGCCCGGATCGGCATTGAACCTGAAAGCATCCTTATCGGACAACGACCTTCCTGCGGTGAAAGCCGTAAAGGGTCAGGAGGGTTTTGTGGAAGGTTTGGATTACAGGGGTGAAAAAGTGCTTGCCTTTATAAAGAGGGTACCGGAAACTCCCTGGTATATGATAGCAAAGTATGATGTTTCAGAGATTTATGGTCCTCTGCATAAAAAAATGCCGGGTATATTGATATTTGTGATTTTAAGTGTATCACTGGTAATAATGAGTGTTTCCTGGATTTACAGGAACCGGCAGGCCAATATTTACAAAAGCTTATGGCTTAGCCAGGAAGAATTCAGGATCATATTGGATAATATCGGAGATGGAGTAATGGCTACTGACACAAAAGGCCGGATACAATATCTCAATCCCATTGCTGAAGATTTAACCGGATGGGTACAGAAACATGCCAGAAGTAAGAATATTTTAGAAGTGTTTAATATTATAAATGAAGAAACACGCACCAGGGTTGAAAATCCCGTTGACAGGGTTATCCAGGAAGGAGTAATAATAGGGCTGGCAAATCATACATTGCTTGTCCGGAAAGATGGAACAGAGATACCCATTGCCGACAGTGGGGCTCCCATAAAAGATGAGAAGGGGGAGATCATAGGTGCTGTCCTGGTTTTCAGGGACCAATCGGAGGACAGGAAAATACAAAAGGAAATCAGGCAGAGCGAGGAGAAATTTGCCATGGCATTTAAGTCTTCCCCTTATGCCATAACCATAACACGTCCATCCGACGGGAAGATTATTGAAGTTAATGAAGAGTTTTTCAATATTACCGGATATACCCGAAAAGAAATCATTGGTTTTACCACTATAGATCTTCAATTGTGGGTAAATGAAGAAGACAGGAAATACGTTGTAAATGAAATGCTGCAAGGAAGGATGGTTAGTGGTAAAGAATTCCTTTTCAGGAAAAAGTCGGGAGAGCAATTGACCGGATTGTATTCCTCGGGAATTATATCTATTGGAACGGAAAAATACATCCTGTCAAGTATTAATGATATCACTTCGCGCAAGAAATCAGAGATAATCCAGGAAATGCAGTATAAAATTGCCCATTCCCTGGTAACTGCCAGAACTCTGAATGAGTTATATGAAGTCGCCAGGCATGAACTGAGTGCTCTTCTTGATACACGGAATGTATTTATAGCCTTCTATAAAGAGGATACGAATATGTTATTTAGTCCCTTTGAATATGACGAAAAGGGGGAAGATCCTCAGTCATGGCCTGTGGAGAAGTCGTTGACCGGAAAGGTCATTACTGAAAAAAGATCGATATTGTTATCAAAAGAAGAAATCCTGGCGCTTTCCAGGAAGAAGGAGATCAATTTATATGGAGCAAGGGCGGAACAATGGCTCGGGGTTCCCCTGATTATAGAAGGAAGGGTGATCGGGGCTATAGTTCTTCAAAGTTATGATAATCCGGCGGCTTACAATCAATCGAGTGTGGAGGTTCTGGAAATTATAGCCTCTCAGTTAAGCTTATATATTGAGCGTAAGAAATCAGAAGAATCGGCGATAAAACTATCCAAGGCTGTGACACAGAGTCCGGTAAGTGTTGTGATCACAGATATCAATGGAAATATTGAATATGTTAATCCAAAGTTTACCGAATTAACCGGATATGGCCTGGAAGAAGTTTTGGGTAAGAATCCTAGTATTCTCAAATCAGGCAAGCAAACACAAGAATTCTATAAAAACCTGTGGGATACGATATTATCCGGAAAGGAATGGGTTGGAGAATTCCTGAATAAAAGGAAGAATGGAGATCTTTTCTGGGAACAGGCATCCATCAGCCCGATATTTAACGATGAAGGAGTGATAACTCATTTTGTTTCTTTGAAAGAAGATATAACAGAGAAAAAGAAAATGATCGGGGATCTCATCGAAGCCCGTGATAAAGCAGAAGCGGCAAACCGTCTGAAAACCGCTTTTTTGAATAATATCTCTCATGAGATTCGTACTCCGTTGAATGGCATTATGGGTTTTGCTGACCTAATATCCAAGGAAGATATCACAGGGGACGAGAAATCAGCCTTCCTAAATCTTCTTCGTGCAAGCAGCGACCGCCTGCTGAATACCATTAATGATTACATGGACATTTCCCTTCTTACTTCAGGGAGCATGGTGGTGAATAAGAAGACTTTCGGAATACAAAATCTTATTATGCGTTTGATGGATCAGTTTGTTTCCAAATGCAATGCAAAAAACCTGGAGCTCATAATAGATTTACCTAAAGAGTCAAAATGGATGATATTTTCCGATGAGGAATTACTCCGGAAAGCTATGGCACATCTGGTTGATAATGCCGTTAAGTTTACCCGTAAAGGATCTGTTACTCTTGGATATAAAATTTCAGATAAAAACTTTGAAATATTTGTAAAGGATACCGGCCCAGGTATTAAGGCCGATATGAAAAAAATGGTATTTGAAATGTTTATCCAGACCGATTCGAGCACTACGAGAGGATATGAAGGTAGCGGATTGGGGTTGTCAATAGTTAAAGGTATAGCTGAATTATTGGGAGGCAACGTTCAACTGGAATCGGAAGAAGGCAGGGGTACTGCAGTCAATCTTGTTCTTACCGGGATTGAAATCCGGAAAGAAACAGGGGAATCATCTGTCAAAACCAGTTCTGTTCAGGATAAAAAGCGCATTTTAATAGTAGAAGACGAACCATCGAACTCTCTTTATCTCGAAACAGTGATGGCTCGTGCCGGTATTCAGACAATATCAGCCGAAAACGGTCAGGAAGCAGTGGAGATTTGTAAAAAGCATCCGGACATTGCATTAGTTTTTATGGATTTGAAAATGCCACTTATGGACGGTTTCCGGGCAACCCGGATGATAAAGGATATCCGGCCGGAGCTTCCGGTTATTGCTATAACAGCCTATGCCATGAGTGGAGATGAATCACGTGCCAGGGATGCCGGTTGTGATGATTACCTGTCGAAACCGGTTAGGAAAGAATTGCTTTTCAGGAAGCTTGAGGAATACAAAGTGTTGGAGTAGAGAAAGGTATCTGCCAAATATGTTTATGTGGCCTAAAATTCAAACCCAACATTAAAGAATAGTCCCGGTGCAGAGTTAATATTGGATCCCATCACAGTTACTTCTATCGGACCGATAAAACTGTAATATCCAAAGGTTAATCCGTAGCCAAACATGATGTTCTCGGATTTGATAAGATCATCCAGTTCCATTTCATTGGAGCCCAGGTCGCTGCGGGCGGTCAGGTAAAGGTTTTTATAAACATTGTACTGGAGCTTTAGCCTGGCAATGGCACTGTATAAACCTATCGATTGCACAAAGCTTACACCGGTAAAAGGCACAAGGTTTTCCATATAATTGATCGGCATGAGTCCTCCCACACCGAACCAATGTTGAATAGGCGGAAGATCCTGTCGTAAGGTACCACCCAGGAATGTGCCGGGCTTTAACGTAAATCGTTTGGTAAGACGAAGGTTTTGATTGTAGTTCAAATAATACATGAACGAATTGGTGAATAATTCTCGTGACCAGTTGTTTCCAAGGGGGAATATATAGCTAACATTCAGATTGCTTTCGAATCCTGTAGTGGAGTAATACGGCTTGTCGCGGGTATCCGTTTTAAAAGAAACAAACCCGCTGGCATAAGCATTAAAGTCGGACATAGACTTCAAAGTCTCATCCGGTATTTCAGGTTTCAGGCTGAAATACTCCAGCTGTACTCCGGCTCTGAAGCGATACAGATTATCTACAACCGAAGATGCAAAAACGGAGGTCTTGTAATTAATAAACCTTAATGTATTGACTTTTACATCCTTGTCGAAATAATCAAAGCGAAATGAATAGAAATCCAGTTCCAGCCCTGGCCCTACTTTCGGGCCGTTGCTGATAAGGTACAGCATTTTAAACCTGGGATTGGGACCAAGTATAAGACTTGAGAACAATTTGCTCCGGTTTCCCAGTATATTCCTGAAAACTGCACTTACTAAAACGCTGCCCTCGTAATCATTGTCGTATCGCAGTGAAGCGGAGAAATAGCCCGGATCACCTTCGAGCAGGTTTATGATAAGATTGGCTTCACCGTTTCCCAGGGGCTCCAGTTCATAATACACGTGCTGGAAAAACCGGGTTCCGTAAAGCCGGGTAACGGTTTCTTCAATTTCTTCAAGCTTGACTTCCGAATTCTCCATCTTTTCGAAAAAGTTATCCAGGAAAATGGTCGACATCCTGTCTTTACCTATATAAATAACTTTCCGGATAAAGACTTTATCAAGGGGTTTAGCATTGAACTCTTTAAGTGGTACATATTCAATGGCATTCAGTGAGTCGGCCAGTTTTTTTATTTTATCGTAATGTTGCCGGGCAACCCTTTCTCCATAAGCGATAATGGAATCGTACATGGTAAAGTCCATGATGCCTTGTGAGACATGATATTGAATATTCAGGTCGATGATTTTAAATGCTTCTTCATTTGCAGGAACGCGTGTGAACGAAATAACCTGATCAAGAACTGCTGTAATAGTATGCAAATTATTGATATCATGAGTAAGCCCGCTTTGGACATTTCCTCCGATGATCAGCTGGGCGCCCATTTCCTGAACCTGCCTGGCCGGATAATTATCTACCACTCCGCCATCTACCAGGTATTTGCCATTGTATTCCATAGGTGAAAAATACCCCGGGATTGACATGCTGGCCCTGACCGCATTGGGCAGGTATCCCGTTTTTAGTGTTACCGCTTCTCCTGTTAAAAGATCAGTGCCTACGCAAAGGAATGGTGTGGGTAAATGACTGAAATCCTTTATGTCATAGGCAGGAGACAAATATTTATTTAATAGCAAATTGACTTGCTGCCCTCTGTATAATGAGCTTTTCAATCCAATTTTTCTCTTTTTATAGGGGAGGGTAATAATGGACTTCTCCATGAATTCCTTTTCTTCAAAAGCCACAAACCTTCTTGCAACTTCATCTTTCAGAACCATATCCCAATCCTGTGAACGTATCATTTGTTCAATGGCATCCGGACTATATCCAACGGCATAAAGAGAAGCCATGATGCTCCCAATGGATGTTCCTCCGATGTAATCAATATGCAGGCCTGCTTCCTGCAAAGCCCTGAACAATCCTACGTATACAAATCCTTTGGCCCCACCACCGCTCAAAACCAAACCAACTTTCGGCCTGACAGGCTTTTCATTGTCTGTCTTGATTTCCTGATCTGCCTGAACTCTGAAAATGAACAGATAAAGTAACAGTAGGGTTAAAAATGAATGTTTTATCATGGAATTTTCGATAAAGACTAATTGATAAAAATAGGGAAATAGTTAAATGTTCTACTAACTTTCAGTTTATTTTTTATGAAAATCGAGAATGATTAATATCAAGTTACCTGCTCTATGGTTGCAGGATGCAGGTAGCAGGTTACAGGCTACAGGGTAGTGTGGGTGATGAGTGATGAGTGATGAGTGATGAGTTGTCGCTTGCAACCTGTCGCCTGTAACTTTGTGTTAATGTTTCCTGTTACTCATATAATATTTTATCCATGTGTTGTTTAAATGTGATCTCTGAATTCTGAGATCTCCTTTACGGGATCCCAAAAATACCGATGAAAGTCAATAATTCTGTCATTTTCAATTTTTATACCCTCACTTTCAAGCAATTGCTGCATAATATCCGGTCCTCCGAAATGATGCTTTCCGGTGAGCACTCCGTTTCTGTTCACCACCCTGTGAGCAGGAATAGCGAGGCCTGCAGTATGGGAGTTGTTCATGGCCCAGCCTACCATCCGAGCCGATCCGCCGGATCCAAGGAAACGGGCAATTGCCCCGTAACTGGTGACTCGTCCGTAAGGGATGAGCTTAGTTACTGCATATACCTTTTCGAAAAAGGATGAATTAGCATCCATGTCAGTCTTGCTTTAATCTGAAATTCAGGTAATTTATTTTTTTACCTTCTTCCAGGAACATAGCCTCGTAAAATGTTGTGATGTTTTTAACTTCCTCGGGTGCATCGGCATTGTAAACATCATTGGTCATATAATTTAGATTATGCCCGAAAGTTTTGATCACCGAGAGCGTATATTCAAACAATCCGGTATCGTCGGTTTTCAGATGTATCTGGTGTTCAGGCTGCAGGATGGTTTTATATCTCTCCAGGAATTCGGGGGAAGTGAGTCTTTTCTTTTCTCTTGACAGCTGGGGTTGTGGATCAGGGAAGGTAAGCCAGATTTCGGAAATCTCCTGAGGTGCAAACAGGAATCCGATCAGGTTGATGCGGGTGCGAATAAATGCTACATTGGTCATTTGCCTGTCGTTCGAATATTTGCAACCTTTCCACATTCTGGCGCCTTTAATGTCAATGCCAATATAGTTTTTTTCAGGATACCGCTCAGCCAGTCCGGTTGTATATTCACCTTTTCCGCAACCCAGTTCGAGGGTTATGGGATGATCATTGTTGAAAAAATCCGTTCTCCATTTCCCGCGTAGATAATATCCGTCTTTCAAATCCACATACTGTGGCTGGAACATGTTCGGGAAGGTTTGGTTTTCCGAGAACCGTAACAGCTTTTTCTTAACCACTTCAGCAATGTCTGTTTTTCAGTATATAAATCGGTTAGTTATTCACTCAGCAGCCAGGCATTAGGTTTACCGGTACTGCGTATATTGCGAAGAAATTTCAAAGCTTCCTGCCGATCGGTAAAACTGCCGATACTAACCCTGAAGTGGCCTGTTTTCGAGGGGCCTACAACGGATGTGTTGAATCCTTCTGCAGCAAGTTCGTCAGCGTAATGGGAAGCCAACTCCCGTGTATCGTATGATGAAACGATCACATGAAAATGGGGTTTTTCCGTAGCTGTTTGCTCAATGATTTCAGGTTCGGGGGCAGGGGTAGGAGCAGGCTTTGACTCCAGGATGGTATCCGTCTTTTCACTTTGGGCCTGCTGATCTACCGATAAGGGTTGTGTGTCTGGTTGGACTGCTTCATCAGGGAGCTGGGCCGGTGGTTCTTCCGATCCCTGCCGGTTGGTTTCCTGATTTTGTTCAACCGGTTGTGATGGCTTATGGAATAATGAAAAGCCGAATGGGTCTATAAGTAAAAAGGCAATGATGAGCACGGCTAATGCTGCTATAGCTCCTATTACGATCTTTTTGGTTTTATTCCCAGGCATCTGGGATAGACTTTCAGGTTGATCCGATCTCCTCCGTTTCACGGGTTTTATCGTAATGGGTGATGAATTGGCCGCTTCAGGTGTATAATTTTGCTTTCGATCGGGTTCGAAAACTATCTTCAGGTCTTTGTCCATCGATAATATCCCGATCTGGTTTAAAAAGACCCTTTGACCTTTCTTCAGTGCATCAACGATTTTCCCGACGTAATCACTAATTTCCCGTGCTGCTTCGTTAAGGCTTATCTCTTCCTGTTCAGCAATGAAATTCTCCAGAATGGTGTCGCTTGCCTCTCTGTTTTCTGTAAATTCTACGATTTTTGCAGGAGGAACCATTGTTTTTTTCCTGGGATCGTAAAAAGCAGGTTCATATTTCGTGGTAAACACGCCGAGCGACGGGATTACCAGACTATCCTGCCGGTAGAGTAGCGTTCTGATATGGGTGTTGATGTTCATGATTGGTGGTTTATATCACGAAATTATAATTGTTTGGGTTTCTTTTTCAGGATATAGATAAGTTGTTCAAGGTCTTCCGGTGTATCAACCGAAAGGTTCTCATGATCTGTTACTTTGCTATATATTTTATAGCCATATTCCATCCAGCGAAGTTGCTCGAGTGATTCTGCCTTCTCCAGCTGACCTGCTGGGAGAGTAACAAGTTTAAGCAGGGTTTTTACTTTGTAGGCGTATATTCCCAGATGGCGGTAGAAATTATGTTGCAAAAGCCATTCATCGCGGGGTATATCCCGAAGGAATGGGATGGTTGACCGGCTAAAGTACATAACGGATCCATCGATATCCACAACGGCCTTTACTTTGTTCGGGTTAAACAGTTCTTCGGCATTGGTGATACGATAAATGAGGGTAGCGATCTCAATGTGGGGATCGGTAAAGCAGGAGGTGAGCAGGCGCAGTTGACCGGCATCCATGAAGGGTTCATCACCCTGGATGTTAATGATTACGTCTTCGGGATTTATTTCGCCGGATTGCAATAAAAGCCGGGTTGCTTCCCCACAGCGTTCTGTTCCGGATGAATGATCGGGAGAGGTCATAATCACCCTGGCTCCGGATGCTTTTGCTGTTTCTTCAATGCGTAGATCGTCGGTGGCAACGACAGTCAGAGAGGTAATTCCGGAATTATGAACGCTATCGTATGTATGGCAGATCATAGGTTTTCCCATGATATCCGCCAGAGGCTTTCCGGGAAAGCGGCTGGATGCATATCGGGCAGGTATGATACCGATAAAATTCATCTATTCCGGGTTAAAACAATCCGAATAACTCTGCATTGATCTTCTCAATAACGGTCCCCAGATCCTTGGGGTTATCTGCAAAATTTATATTATCAACGGGAATGGTAAGCAGTTTGCCAGGTTTATACTTTGCTATCCATGATTCGTACCGGTCATTCAGGCTGTTCAGATAATCCAGCCGGATCGATGCTTCATAAACCCTCCCTCTTTTCTGGATTTGCTTGACAAGGTTAGGTACGCTGGATTTTAAGTAAATTAACAGATCTGGCGGTTTTATAAATGAACTGATAAGTTCAAACAGAGCACTGTAATTTTCAAAATCACGTGTCGACATGAGATTCATCGCATGAAGGTTAGGAGCAAAGATATAGGCATCCTCGAAAATAGTCCTGTCCTGGATAACATGCTTCTGACTTTTATGAATTTCAATGATCTGACGAAACCTGCTGTTAAGGAAATATATCTGCAGGTTGAACGACCACCTCTGCATGTCGCTATAGAAACTATGCAGATATGGATTGGACTCAACATCCTCATAACTGGCCTCCCATCCGTAATGTTTGGCCAGAAGCCCTGTCAAGGTGGTTTTCCCTGAACCAATATTTCCTGCTACCGCAATGTGCATATAGTATTGAATTTTGGACGTTACTAATATAAATAATTTTCCGGTTCAGCGAATGGAATATATCTTTAGTTCATCATTCATCAGCAGAAAGATTCTTTTATCCCTGCCAGCGGTTAAGATACTGAATCCTCTCGAATCCTTTTCAGGAAGTGAGAATGTTTCTTCCATCATGGTTGCCGGATCAAGTATGATTCCCTTGTCTTTATCACTGAAGACAATCATTCTGTTAAGTATTTGAAAACTGCTTAATCCTGCAGTCTTAATCCTTTTATTGAATGTCCCGTATTTATCAAAGATAAAAATGCCCAGTTTCGGATCGTTCAAATAGAGAATATTATCCCGTTCTACCATAAAGTCAGGTTCAACATTCATTCCGCTTGCTTTGAAGAGATTGCCGGAGCGGTCTCCCTGGACAAGGTACTGATCGTAGCGGAAAAGCTCCAGAAAAGGCGGGAGGTAGAGCCATATCCCATTTTGATAAGAACTGCAGGCAAGGGAGGCAAGTTCCATACCAAGGTCTGTCAGGTTGACACTGGAAACCGGGCTGAGAGTATTGTCAAGCCACTCAATTATCCCGAAGTCTTCATAGTAAACAAGTGTCTTAAACGGATCTCCTGCATCCACAAAACTGATTTCTCCTTTCATCATGGGGCTATAGTCAAACTTGGCGTTCCCGTTTAAGTCATATTTTTTAAGATTGCTTCCGTTCACGAGGTAAATATTTCCCAGTTCGTCACTTGTAAAAAAGGTGAAATTACCTTTTATGCTTTGAAGGTGAGTAAAACTCCATTCCTGGGAAAACAGGGAGGATTTGGCAATCAGCATTGATCCCGAAAATAAAAGCAAAAGAACAAATATCCGGTTAAGCATTATGGTCTGTATTTAACAGGGGTAAAATCTCATCAATGTATTTGCGGTTGTTGGATAATCGTGGAACCTTGTTTTGTCCGCCCAGTTTCCCTCTTTCCTTCATCCATCGGTAAAATGTATTGGCAGGGGCCATGTGAATGATAGGAGGTTTCAGGATCATGTTTTTGTATCGTTTGGCTTCATAATCCGAATTCAGCGATTTCAATGCATTGTCGAGTGTTTCACAGAAATAATCGGGATTTTGCGGTGGTCTTTCAAATTCTATAACCCATTCATGGGCTGCATTGTTTTCCTGATCGAAAAACCGGGGTGCTGCTGTATAATCGGTGACGGATGAATGACATTTGGCATTGGCAATGGCTAAGGCCTGCTCGGCATTGTCAATAATGAGTTCTTCACCAAACGTGTTGATATAGTGCTTGGTTCTTCCCGTGATCTGAATGCGGTAAGGGTTCAGGGAGGTAAACCGGATGGTATCGCCAATCATATATCTCCACAGGCCTGCGTTGGTGGAGATGATCAATGCATAATGCGGCCCTTTTTCTACCTCATCCAGGGTAAGAACCTTTGCTCCGGGTTGGCCGACCTCTTCAAGAGGCATGAACTCATAGTAAATCCCATAATCGAGCATCAATAAGAGTTCTTTGGAGCCGATAATATCCTGAAGTCCGAAAAATCCTTCCGATGCATTGTAGGTTTCCAGATAACGCATCTTTCCTGATGGAATGATCTTCTCAAATTGTCCGATATAGGGAAGGAAGCTAACCCCTCCGTGAAAAAACACTTCAAGATTAGGCCATATATCCAGGATACTGTCTTTACCGGTGATCTCCATTATTCTTTTCAGGAGCAACAGTGTCCAGGATGGAACACCCGATATTGAAGTAACATTATGGGGGATGGTCGCATGAGCCATCTGCTCAATTTTTGCTTCCCACTCATCCATCAGTGCGAGGCTCCGTTTTGGCACCCGGATGAATTCTGCCCAGTAAGGCAGGTTTTGTATGATGATCGCAGAGAGGTCGCCTACGTAGTATTCTTCGTTGTCGATCTCGTTGATCCGGTGACTCCCGCCCATCGCCAAACCCCTGCCATCGAAAAGCAATGTCTCAGGAAAATTATTGCAATAGATCGATAACATATCTTTGCCCCCTTTAAAATGGCATTCCTCCAACGATTCTGTACTTACGGGGATAAACTTGGATTTATCACCCGTGGTTCCTGAAGACTTAGCGAACCATTTAATAGCAGTAGGCCAGAGCAGCTTTTGTTCACCCTGCATAAGGCGCTCTATATATGGTTTTAAACTTTCATAATCATTAACAGGAACCCGGCTTCTGTAATCTTCCGGCGTTCGGATGGAAGAATAATCATATTTCAAACCCCATTCTGTATCCCGGGCTGTTTGTATCAGCTTTTTAAACCATTCCGACTGCACATCATGCGGATACTTCATGAATAGATCAATCTGATGTATCCTCTTTTTCATTAACCAGGATATGACGGAATTTATAAGAGCCATGTATTATAGATTATAAGGGACAGATTTCAAAATTAATATAAAATCGCGAATTATGGGAATTTGCTAACTTTGGTTCTATGATTGCCTTTCCAAATGCCAAGATCAACCTGGGACTCAGGGTATATGGCAAAAGAGATGACGGATACCATAATATTGAGACCATTATGGTTCCTGTTGACTATTGTGATATTCTGGAAATTGTAGTTTCACCTGACGGAGAACCGTTGTATACGTTCACCGGAATTGTGCTTCCGGGAAAAAGCCCGGATAATTTGGTTGTCAGGGCTTACAGCAGGTTGCAGAAGCAGTTTGGCCTGCCTCCCGTTCATTTGCATTTGCATAAGGCCATACCTTTCCAGGCGGGTTTGGGCGGGGGGTCGTCCGATGCTGCTTTCACAATCATGATGCTGAATAAACTTTTCAAGCTTGACTTGAATACTGAAGAAATGCAAGCTCATGCATCAGTTTTGGGCAGCGATTGTCCTTTTTTCATCAGGAATCAGGCATCACTTGCTACCGGAAGGGGTGAAATAATTAATCCTCTAAGTCTGTCTTTAGCCGGTTTGACTATCCTGATCGTGAAACCTCCTGTTGAGGTTAGCACTGCTGAAGCCTATGCAAATATTGATTATTCTTCAGGCAGGAATGCATTGGCTGATTATCTTAATACACCGGTTGAAAAATGGAGAGATCACTTTGTTAATGACTTTGAACACTTTGTTTTTAGCAGATTTCCGGAAGTTGCAGCCATTAAGGAAAAGATGTACGCATCGGGTGCTCTGTTTGCTCAGATGAGTGGGAGCGGATCCGCAGTGTACGGGATTTTTGAAGAGGGCAAAATTCCTGAAAATGAATTTCCTGGATTTATTTCCAAAAGATGCAGAGCAATATGATCATTTTGGGGCACTGCGGATCAGGAAATAGGCTACTATACCAAATATTATATTAGGGACCCAGGCTCCCAGAAAGGGAGTTAATATACCACTGGTGGCAAAGACGGTTGTAATCTTCATGAAAAGTATGAAAGTAAAAGTAAGGCCAATGCCC